>DITZ01000086.1:0-1652 GCA_002422985.1 Sphingomonadales bacterium UBA6171 | reverse complement strand
AGGAATTCATCATATTCGGAATGGGTGTAAGCAATTGCCGACCGCAGATTCAGGCCATCGATGGGTTCGGCTGAAAGCTCCAGTTCGCCACCATAGATTTTGGCTTTGGCGGCGTTTTGCAGCACGAAGGAATTGTCGGCCGCGCGCGCCGTCACCTGCATATTGCCATAGCTGTAATAGAAGGTCGCCAGGTTAGCGCGCAGCCAGGGCAGCGGATCCGACTTTATGCCAGCCTCGAACGCCTTGATCGTTTCCGGGTCCACTGCAACCTTGGAGGGGCTGAAGGTGTTGAAGACGCCACTTTTGAACCCCGTGCCGTAGGTGGCATAAAGGTTCAGATCGGACGAGGCTTCATATTGCACGGCCACGCGATAGGTGAACTTGTCGAACTTCTTTTCCGCATCCTTGACGATCTGGTTGCCATTGATACGCTGCGAGAATTTTCGCGTCTCCGTGGTGAAACGACCGCCAAGCGTAACCGAAAGGCGCGGCAACACTTCATAAGTGCCCTCAACAAAGGCCGCGTAGGACTTGGTTGATACCTCTGGTTCCATCCTGGTCTTGGCCAGCGGCAGTGCCGGGTCCTGACGATTGTAGATGTCGACGGGCTGCTCACCCTGCAATTCATAATAATAGAGCCCGGCGGTCCACTCCAAAGGCGCGGCGTTATCCGAAATCAGGCGAAGCTCCTGGGTGAAGGTATCCGGCCTGACCCGCATGTCGGTTTCGCCCAGCACAATATTGGTGCCATCGGAATCGGCATTCTGGTTCACGCGCGTTTTCATGTAGGAACTGGTAGATTCCAGCACGACGCCGCCGAGATCCAGCCGGCCCCTGAGGGCGATGTCGAGCCGGTTATAGTCCGACACGCCCGCGGTTCCGCTTGCGGTGGTAAAGTTCGACACTTCCCATGGCTCATCGGGGACGATCGCCCCTGCGAAACGCGCGCCCAATGTATTTCCTTTGAATGGCTGGGCGAGTGCCGCTGTTTCCTCCCGCGTGTCGACATAGCCGACGGTAAGAACGAAGGTTGCCGCGTCGCTCGGCTCGAACAGCAGCTTGGAGCGGACCAGAATGGTTTCTTTCTCGCCGACGGTGCCGCCCTTGAACAGGTTGACCGCATATCCGGACTGGTTGCGATAGAGCACCGCGAGATCGGCGGCGATCGTGTCGGTCAGGCCGCTGGTGATATAGCCGGTCAGGTCGAAATTATTCGCGTTTTCCCGTGTGCGCGCGCCACTCAATTTGAAGCGGCCCCGCAGATTAAACTCCGGATCCGGCGTCACCACGTTGACGAGACCACCGGTGGCGTTGCGGCCGAACACGGTGCCCTGCGGTCCGCGCAGAACTTCAACGCGGGAGATTTCGACAAGGTCAACCTGCGTCGAATAGGGATCGCCCTGATAGACCCCGTCAACATAGACGGCGACGTTGGATTCGTCCCCGACCGACGTGCCGTTCGAGCCGACACCGCGGATGCTGGGCTGCATCACATTCTGGTTACGGCCGCCGTTGAAGCCGGGAACCACCAGGTTGAGCGAACGCACCTGTTCGACGCCCGAAGTCCTGAGCGCCTGGGTGGACACCGCGGTCACGGCGACCGGAACTTCCTGCATGCTCGCTTCGCGCCGGGTCGCGGTGACGATAATTTC
>DITZ01000048.1:110667-122016 GCA_002422985.1 Sphingomonadales bacterium UBA6171 | reverse complement strand
CCGACGCCCACGAACATTTCCACGAAATCCGAGCCCGAAATGGTGAAAAACGGCACATTCGCCTCGCCGGCAATCGCCCGCGCCAGCAGCGTTTTGCCGGTGCCCGGCGGGCCTACCAGCAGCGCGCCCTTGGGAATCTTGCCGCCCAGCCGGTGAAATTTCGACGGGTCCTTCAGGAAATCCACGATCTCCTGCAATTCCTCGCGCGCCTCGTCGATGCCGGCCACATCGTCGAACGTCACCTTGCCATGCTTTTCCGTCAGCAGCTTTGCCCGCGATTTGCCGAAGCCCATCGCGCCGCGCCCCTGGCCGTTCTGCATCTGCCGCATGAAGAATATCCAGATGCCGATCATGATCAGAAACGGCAGCGCGCCCACAATCACCTGCTGCAACAGGCCGGGCCGATCCTCCGGCACCGCATCAAAGCGCACATTCTTCGTCCGCAGCCGCTCCACCAGCTGCATGTCGCCTGGATTATGGGTCTGGAAAACCTGATCATTTGTCAGCTTGCCACTGATCTGCCGGCCAGCGATCGCCACTTCCTTCACCTGGCCCTCATCCACCTTGGCCAGAAAATCCGAATAGGCGATTTCCTGCGCCCCGCGCTCGGACTTGGACGAAGGCCCCTGAAACACCTGCACCAGCAGCACCAGCGCCAGCAGGATGCCCGCCCACATCAACAGGTTGCGAACCAGCGGAGACGGCGGCTTGCGATTACCCTCAGACACAAGAATCCCTTTCAATACCGCCACAATGTAGGGTGACAGGCCGCCGCCTGCAAATCCACTTCATCACTAACGGTAATCGCGCCAACCGATTCTTCCTCTTGTCCCGTCTGCCTTACAGAACATATAAGGAACACATGCGCCAAAGCCAGTCAAGCCACTGCATCCGTTCCGGCCGCAATCGCGGCCCGGCGCCGGGCATCCGCGCCAGCCCCGGCCATCGCACAAACCCCATATGACAAGGCACCGCCATTGATCCCCGCCCTCACCGCGTCAGACGTCGCCAGAGGCACCGCCCGCCTGCTCTGGCTGCACGGCATGACGGCGATTGCCGAAGTCCCGCTGGCCGATGGCCGCCGCGCAGACCTGATGGCGCTCAGCCCGGCCGGCGAAATCTGGATTATCGAGATCAAGGTTTCCGCCGCCGATCTGCGCGGCGACCATAAATGGCAATATTACCGCAACTGGTGCGACCGTTTCGCCTGGGCCGTGCCCCCGCACCTCGCGCCGCTGCTGGAAGACGACCGCTTCGCGCCCGACGGCTGCGGCCTTATCATCGCCGACGCGCACGAGGCCATCACCAGCCGCAGCGCACCGCTGGCGGCGCTGCACCCCAGCCGGCGCAAGGCGGTAATGCTGGCCTTCGCCCGCCTCGCCGCCCACCGCCTGATGCGCCAGCAAGACCCCAATCTGGGGCCTTATTAGCAGCCTGTGCCTAGTTGGTTCTGGCCGCCGCCATGATCGGGGCCACCACGTCGAGCACGCCGCGCCGCATCACATCGGCCGCGCCTACGGGTGTCAGCCCCTGCTGCTCGATCAGCCGCTGCCAGGTCTCGATGCTCAGCAGCAGCGTCACCAGCTCAAAGGCCACACCATCGCGCTGCACGGCTTCGGGTATCCACAGCTTCATCTGCCCGTGATACAGTTCCGTCATCCGCCGATGCTGTTCCGACAAGGCGTCAGAGCTGTGGCGATGGACATCCACCGCCGCCTTATAGGGGCGGATCTGTTCAAACAGCGTGATGCGCAGCGCAACCATCTGCTCGATCAAGTCGCGCCATTCGCCGGTCGGCGGCGGGCCCTCCACATGGGGCAGCACCCACTCGAACACCTCGGCGGCGATCTCCTGATACAGCCGGTCCATTTCCTCGAAATGGCGGAACACCGTGCGCAGCGACACGCCGGCCCGCACCGCAATCTGCTCGGCCGTGGGCGATGGATGGCCCTCCTCCACCAGCACGATCGTGGCCGCCACAATGCGCCGCCGGCTGCCGGCGGAGCGCTCCCGCCGACCATCGGTCTTCGGGTTCATTGATCGATTATAATCTGACATGTCCATGAAGACCGCATAAGCGCCATGCCCGGCATTACAACCGCAAATCGGCGAAATGGCCTGTAACCATGCCATACAGAAGATTTCGCTTTACAAATTATGTCCAATTTGGTTATATATAGCCCATGAGAAACATCCTCACCCTCCGCAGCACCTCGCCCATCCTCACCTTCGTGCCGGCCACCCCGCCAGCCCGGCGAGTCCGGGCGCAGGAACGCGGCACCAGGCCGGCCGCCAATGCGCTGCAACGCCGCATCCTCGCCGCGACAGACCGCAGCCTCACCATTGCCGCCGCCCTCAGCGAGGCCGGCCTCTCCCATGATGCGGTGATGGCCGAATGCGAGCGCGACCCGCGCTTTGCAGCGGCCTGGGCGCTGCGCGAACAGCGGCGCGGCCGGCTGATCGAAAGTCTGCTGTCCGACAAGGTCATCACCATCCTCACCAGCAAGGAGGCGTCCGACAGCGCGGTGCGCGGCGCATCCGCCATCGGCCAGTGGCTGCTGGAAAACCGCCTGCCCGACCGGTTCAACGCAAGGCGCCCCGCCCAGCCGTCCGCGCCCAGGGCCGGCGGCAAGGCCCGCGCCACCGCACCGTCAGCAGCCGAGCCGCCGGCTGAGGATCCGGTGCGGGCCATCCGCATCGACACGATGCTGCAAGCCTCGCTCTCCCGCCGGCAGCCGCCGGAGGACCAGCTCAGCCCGCCCGAATCTCCAGCTCCTTGATAAGGTCATAGAGCGTCGGCCGGCTCACCCCCAGCGTCTTGGCCGCCGTGCTGATGCTGCCGTTGGACGCCGTCATCGCCGCCGTAATCGCCCGCCGGTCCGCCGCCATGCGCGATTCCCTGAGCGTCATCATCCGCGAATCCGCCGTGTCCGCCAGATCCAGATCCGCCGCCGTTATCAGCGGCCCGTCGGCCATGATCACCGCGCGTTTCACCCGGTTTTCCAGTTCCCGCACATTGCCCGGCCAGGAATGCAGCGTCACCGCCGCCATGGCTGAAGGTGCCAGCCGGGTCGGCGCACCGGGCCGGCTGGCGGCATAGCGTTGCAGAAAATGGTTCACCAGCAGCAGCGCATCCCCCTCCCGGTCCTTCAGGTCGGGAATGGAGATCGTCACCTCGGCGATGCGGTAATATAAATCCTCGCGGAACCGCCCGTCGCTGATCATCTGCTTCAGGTTGCGGTGCGTCGCACACACGATGCGGGTGTCCACCTCGATGGACTTGCGCCCGCCAACCCGCTCGATCACCCGTTCCTGGATGAAGCGCAGCAGCTTCACCTGCAACGGCAGCGGAATGTCACCCACTTCGTCCAGAAACAGCGTGCCGCCCTGCGCCAGCTCGATCTTGCCCTCGGTGGTTTTCACCGCGCCGGTAAAGGCGCCGCGCTCATAGCCGAACAGTTCGGCTTCCAGCAGATTCTCCGGTATGGCCCCGCAGTTGATCGCCACAAACGGCCCGTCCCGCCGCAGCGACGCGCCATGCAGCCCGCGCGACAGCACCTCCTTGCCCGTGCCGGACGCCCCCAGCAGCAGCACCGACACATCGGTGGGCGCCACCCGCTCCACCATGGCCGCCACCTTCAGCATTTCCGGCGCGCCGGTGATCAGGCTGCCCAGCGGCGCCTGCGGCTGGCTCTGCGCCAGCCGGCGGTTTTCCGCCTCCAGCCCCGCCACATGAAAGGCCCGGCCCACGATGAAGCCCAGCTCGTCGATATCCACCGGCTTGCGGTAAAAATCCCAGGCCCCCATGGCGATCGCGCGCCGCGCACTGTCCTGCGCGTTATGGCCCGATGCGATGATCACCTTGGTATGCGGGGCGGCCGCCAGTATCGCCTCCAGCGTTGCAAAGCCCTCGCTCACCCCGTCCGGGTCCGGCGGCAGCCCCAGGTCCAGCGTCACCACCGCCGGCCGATATTCCGCCATCGCCGCCAGCGCCGCCTCGCGGTCCCCCGCGATCACCACCTTATAGGCGTCATAGGCCCAGCGCAGCTGCCGTTGCAGCCCCACATCATCTTCCACCACCAAAAGGATCGGCAACACATCCGTCATATACGCTCTTCCACTCTGTCCGCCCTGGCTTTCAGCGGCAACACCACCACAAAGCGCGTCCCCTCACCCGGCCGGCTATGCACATCCATCCGCCCCCCATGGGCCCGCGCAATCTCCCGCGCCTCATAGGCACCGATGCCAAAGCCGCCCTCTTTGGTGGATCGGAACGGCTTGAACAATTCGTCGCGGATAAAGGCCTGGCTCATGCCATGCCCCCGGTCCGTCACCTGCAACTGCACCGTGCGCGGCAGTGCCTGCATGCTCATCGTCACCGGCGATTCCGCCGTGCTCGCATCGATCGCGTTCTGCACCAGATGCGTCAGCATCGCCTCCAGCCGCCCGGCGTCGCCCTCCACCAGCACGGGGGCATCGGCCCCTTCCAGTTGCAATGCCGCATGCGACCGCCGCATCGCCGCCGCCACCATCGCCATCATCGCCGACAGGTCCACCGCCTCCACCGCCGGCAATACCCCCGTCCGCCCGTCCTTCTCCTTGCCCATCAGCGCCAGCAGATCGGTCATCTTGGTCACGCTTGATTTCAGGGTCGCGGCCATATCCTCGCGGAATTCCGGCTTGTCCGCATGTTTTTCCGCATTGCGCAACAGCAGGGCAAGCTGGCTCACCACATTCTTCAGATCATGCATCACAAAGGCAAAGCGCCGGTTATATTCCTCAAAGGTCCGCGCCTCATCCAGCCGGGTCTGCGTCTCGGCCTCGGCAATATAACTCGCGCCCTGCCGCCCCAGGGTGCGCAGCAGGTCCACATCCTCCCAGTTGAGATCACGCGGCGCGAGGCTGCGCTGCAACAGCAATATCCCTGTCAACTGCTCCCGGCGGGAAAGCGGCACCGCCAGCCAGATGCCGGCATCCTCGCGCGCCCAGTCCGGCAGCATCAGCATCGCCGGCGCCGCCAGCACAGACGGCGATTTCTCGCTCGCCCGCAGCCGGTCAAACTCCACGATCTGCCCGTCGCCCGCCAGAAACTGGCTGAACGCCGAGCCTTCCGCGATGCGCGGCGGCTTCAGCGTCGGCCAGCGCCAGCGCGCCGTCACGTCAAAGCCGCCACCCTCCGCCGGCTCCAGCAACACCCCGCCGGGGCAGTCCAGCACCGCCGCCACCGCGGCGATAAAGCGCTCCCGGATCGGCAGCTGCCCCTCGCTGTTCAGCGTCCCGCCCTCGATCGTGTCGATGAACCGCAGCCACTCAAGCCGATAGTCATAGCGGTAGCTGTAAAAGTTCCGCGCAATCCGCAGCCGCAACTGCGCCCGGAAACGCGGCGACAGAAAGATCAGCGCCCCCACAATGATCGCCGACGCCAGGAACATCACCTGCAACAGCACGCCCCAATTGCCGCCCGTCAGCCGCAGGCCATAGGCCAGCAGCGACATGGCAATCAGATAACCGCCGATCATGGAGAAGCTGACCGTATGAAAGGCCGCCGCGCGCGACAGATGGAACCGCCCGCCACCATCCCGCTCGCCGCGCATCGCCAGCAGCAGCAACGGCACCGCCAGCGCATTCACCGCACCGCGCACTTCCAGCAGCGTCAGGTTCGGCTGCCCCAGCAAAAACTGCAACGTGTACAGATTGAGATCATAGGCAAAGATCAGCGCCAGAGAGACGGCAAACAGCCGGAAACTCAGCGCATTGCTCTCTTTGGCATTGATATAAAGATTGTGCAGCAGCACCAGCCCGGAAATCGCCACCGCCAGCCGCAACGTCAGATACAGTACCGCGCCCGATGATTGCGCGGCGGTCGTCCCCACCCAATATCCGGCCTGGGTGAACAGATCCAGCATCAGCTGCAACGCCACGATAAAGCCCAGCAGCAGCGCCACCACAAAGGTCGAGCTTGGCCGCTGGTCCAGCCCCCAGGTGTGCCGCTGCAACATCACCAGCACGCCGATCCAGCACGCCGTCCGCACCGTCTCCATCGGTCCCAGCCAGCGCGGCACGTCGCCGCCATAGGCGGCCGCCAGCGCCACCACCACCGCCCAGGCCGCCGTCACCAGCGCCGCAGAGGCCACCGCCAGCCGAAACCCGGTCGGCTGCCGCCGCAACAGCAGCAACAGCGCCAGCACGGCAAAACCAACGGCCGCGACAAGATGGCTGAGAAGTCCAATGGTGGCGAACATGCTATACGGGCTTACGACCATTTCCCCCGACAATTGAACCACCTCCATGATCCAAAAGTCTGTGTGTCAAACTTCTTTACAACTCCCTGTCGGAAATAGCGACACTGCAAATGCCTTGGCACCGCCAGCGCAAAAGATTATAGCAAGCCATGCCCAGCGATCCCAAAGCCGCCGCCAGAGAAGCCCGGCTGAAAGCCGCGCTGCGCGCCAATCTCGCCAAAAGAAAGGCGAAAAACACCCCGCCCGCGCATGCGGCGGAGGGGGATCAGCCCCTGGTGGAGGCGGAAGCGCACCCCCGATAATCCCCCAATAATCCCCCGATAATCCGGCATCCCGCAAAGCCTTCCCCCGCCGGCGCTGCGCGCCACCGCCGCTTCACCGGGAAGGATGCCACATCCTCACCAGCCCAGCGCCTTCACCATGATGTGAAACAGGCTGTTCTGCTCGATAACCCCCGTCACCAGCGCACTCCCCGGCCCGCCGGCATACAGCCCCACATCCTCGCCCCCATGCGTCTCGGATGAAAGAAAATAGGCCTTGTTCTGCAGAAAATCCGGGTCCGTCGACGCCCGCGCCGAATCCAGCCCCTTCTTCCCCACCCGAACCTCCATCGGCCCGTTCATATAGCCCAATGTCTGATAGGTCCGCCCGCGCTGATCCAGCGCATTGCCGGCCGCATCCACCGCAATGCGCCCCTCACCGCCCTCGATCGGCTTCATATTGCCCAGAATGTCATTCCCGCGCGGCGGATAGCCGGCCATGGTGAACACATGGCTGTGGTCCGCCGTCACCATCACCAGCGTGTCCTTCAGATCCACCAGCTTCAGCACTTCCGCCACCGCCCGGCTCAGTTCCGAAGCCTCATCCAGCGCGCGAAAGGCGTTGGTCAGATGGTGCGCATGGTCAATCCGCCCGCCTTCCACCATCAGCACATAGCCGCCGCCCCTGGCCTGCAACTTCTTCACCGCAAACACCGCCATTTCGGCCAGCGACGGCTCCTTTGCCCGGTCCGCATCAAAGTTGAAATCCAGATGGTCGGCGTTGAACAGCCCCAGCACCGCGCCGCCGGCCTTCGGGTCCAGCGCCCGCAATCCGCCGGCATCGCCCACAAAGCGCCGGCCGGCCGCCGCCTTTTCCCACTCCGCCACCAGATCGCGGCCATCGTCGCGCATCCCGCCCGCCGATTCCGGCCGGAACCGCGCCAAGCCGCCGCCCAGCATCACATCCATGCCGCCCGGAAAGGCAATCAGCTGCGACGCAATATCCACGCAGCCGCTCTTGCGCGCGGCCGGCGCATAGCTGCGGTCATTGCCCTCCCAGTCCCGCGCCGGCGAATGGGCATACATGGCCGCCGGCGTCGCATGGGTGATGCGCGTCGTCGTCACCACCCCCACGCCCATGCCGCGCGCCTTTGCCAGTTCAGCAATGGTTTTCGGCATCTTCTCCGGCGTTTTGCAGGTTTCGGCTGACTGCCCCGGCAATATCCCCAGCACGCCGATTCGCGTCTTGCTGCCCGTGGTCATGGCCGTGGCCGTGCCCGCACTGTCGGGCACCTGGGCATTGCTGTTATAGGTTTTCACCATGGCGGTGCGCGGCAGCCGCTCAAAGCTCAGCAGATTTTCCTCGCCGCCCTCAAAGCCCGGATAGCGGCCGCCAGCCGCCTTCGCCCGCTTCTGGGCATCATAGATGCGCGCCGCCGTCACGGTCGAAGGCCCCATGCCGTCGCCCACGAACAGGATCACATTCTTCGCCCGCGCATGGCCGCCGGGATTCCCCGCCCGCGCCGCAATCTCCGCGGCCGCCTTGGCCCAGCTCGGCTCCGCCGACGCCGTCGTCTGCACAGCCGCAACAGCCGGCGCCGCCAGCAGCAGCGCGCCCAATACCGGCGCGGCCAACAGCCGCGCACCCATAAGAATCAGTGTTTTCATGTCAGCTTTATTTCCGCCAAACGTTGCAACAAAAAGTCATGCGCCGTGATCGGCGGCATATCCGGATGGGCGACAAAGGGCTCGATCAGCCAGTCCGGCCGGTAATGCAGGAAAAAGGGCGTGGAAAACCGCGGCAGATGCCGGCGCTCCGGCGGCGGATTCACCACCCGGTGCGTGGTGGAGGGCAAAACCCCCCCTGTCTGGCGCTGCAACATATCCCCCACATTCACCACCATCGAGCCCGGCGGCACCGCCACCGTCAGCCATTCGCCATCACGGCCCATCAGTTGCAGGCCGGCTTCCTCCGCCCCCAGCAACAGGGTGATGACATTGATATCCTCATGCGCGCCGGCGCGGATGCCGTCCGCTTCCGCCGGCACCGGCGGATAATGCAGCAGCCGCAATATGCTGTTCCCATCGCGCACCGGATCGACAAAAAAGTCCGGCGCCTTCCCCAGATGCGCCGCAATCGCCCGCAACACCCGGCCGCCGGCCGATTCCAGCGCCATGAACAGCGCCAGCATGGCGGTGCGGAATTCCGGCACCGCGTCGGGCCACACATTGGCCGGCATCACATCGGCATAGCGGTGTCCGGCCGGCAGTTCGCGCCCCACATGCCAGAATTCCTTCAGATCATGATGCGCCGCGCCCTTGGCCGTCTCGATGCCAAAGGGGGTATAGCCGCGCTGCCCCGCGCCGCCCGCCACATGGGATTTCCGCTTCAACGCCGCCGGCAGCGCAAACACCCGCCGGATCGCCGCATTGGCATCGGCCAGCAGCGCGTCGCTCACCCCATGGTCCGACACCAGCGCAAAGCCCGTCCGCCGGAAACTGTCGCCAAAGCGCGCCGCCGCCGCCGCCAGATCCGCTTCCACCAGGCCGAGCGGAATCGGCGCAATCGCTGCTGTCTTCGTCATCCCCCCGCCATAGCCAAAGCCGCGAAACAAAAGAACAGCAAAGCTTGTCCCCCTCCCCCGCGTCCCTTCAAGCCATCCCCGCTTTCTTCTTTGTCATCCCGGCGAAAGCGGGGACCCAGTGGCCGCCAGGTTACACGCCACCACCCCCCTCACCGCAAAACCGAAAACACCCCCTCCTCCCCCATTTCCCGCACCGGCACCCTCACCCCGAAAAAATGCGCAAACGCCGTCGCCGCCTGCCCCACCAGCATCTGCAACCCCTCGATCGTGCGAAAACCGCGCGCCCGCGCATCCCGCAGCAGCGCCGTCTCGCGCGGCGTATAAACCATATCAAACAACAGCGTATCCGGCGCATACAGCGCCAGCGGCACCGGCGGCGGCGGCGATCCCAGCATCCCCATGCTCGTCGCATTCACGATCAGATGGCAGCCGCCCCCCAGCGGCCGCAGCGCCTCCAGCCCAAAGGCTTCGCCATCGGCCAGCAGCGCCGCTTCCGCCGCCCGCGCCACGGTGCGGTTATACACCGCGATCCGCTCCAGCCCCAGCGCGCGCAGCGCCAGCACCGCCGCCCGCGCCGCTCCGCCCGCCCCAATCACCTGCGCCACCACCGGCGGCACGCCGCCCACCCCCGCCACCGGGCCCGACACGCCATCCACATCACTGTTGTGCCCCACCAGCCGCCCGTCCGCCATCCGCACGATGCAGTTCACCGCCCCCAGCCGCGCCGCCACCGGATTGAGCACATCCAGATGCGGCAGCACCGCTTCCTTCAACGGCATGGTCACATTGCACCCGGCCCAGCCGTCCGCCACCCGCCGCCCGGCCAGAAAGCCACCCACATCGCCGGCACCAACCCGCGTCGCCCGATAATCCCCCTCCATCCCCAGCGCCTGCAACCAATATCGGTGGATCGCCGGCGATTGCGAATGCGCCACCGGATCGCCAATCACTTCCGCCCATCTCATGCCGGCATCACCCCCACCATGCGCAGCCAGGCCAGCAGATGCAGCAGCGGCAGCCCCCGGATCACAAAGCCATCCCCCTCGATCCGCTCGAACAGTTGCACCCCCAGCGCCTCCAGATGATAGCCCCCCACGCTGGAAACCACCGCCGCGCCGCACGCCGCCACATAATCCTCCAGCCAGCGTTCCGAAAATTCCCGCACCGTCAGCCGCGCTTCCTCCGTCTGACGCCACACCGGCTCGCCATCCTTCGCCACCACCGCGGCCGACACCAGCCGATGCTCCCGCCCGCGCAACGCCCGCAGTTGCGCCCGCAACCCGTCCAGGCTCCCCGGCTTGTCAAGCCAGCTTGTCCGGTCCAGCGCCACCATCGAATCCGATCCCAGCACATAGCGCCCCGGCCACGCCCGGCTCACCTTCACCGCCTTCATCTCCGCCAGCCGGTCCGCCACATCCCGCACCCGCCAGCCCGCGCAGGCCGCCTTCACCCCATCCTCATCCACCAGCGGCGCAACGCTTTCATATTCCACCCCCGCCGCAGTCAGCATCGCCCGGCGCGAGGCGCTGGTCGACGCCAATATAATCCCGCTCATCCTGCCACCCGCTCCTGCACCAGATGCAGCACCTCGGCCGCCGTTTCCTCGATCGACCGCCGGCTCACATCGATCACCTTCCACCCCCGGTCGGCAAACAGCCGCCGCGCATGGCTGATTTCCTCGCGCACATGATCCGGATCGACATAGGCCGAGGAATAGCTCCCGCTATCGCCCAATATCCGCGAACGCCGCACCGCCACCAGCCGTTCGGGCTGCACCATCAGCCCCACCACCAGCGGCCGCCGCAGCGCCAGCACCTCGGCCGGCAGCGGCACATCGGGCACCAGCGGCATATTCGCCACCTTCAGCCCGCGGTTGGCCAGATAGAAAGAGGTCGGCGTCTTCGATGTGCGCGACACCCCCACCAGCACCACATCCGCCGCCTCCCAGTCCGCCACCGACTGGCCGTCATCATGTTCCTGCGTCCAGTTGATGGCCTCGATCCGGTGGAAATAGGCCTCGTCCAGCGCATGCTGCCCCCCCGGCTGCGCCAGCACCCGCCGCCCCAGCGCCCGCGAAAGCCCATCCAGCACGGGATCCAGCACCGCAATCACCGGCAGGCCCAAAGCCGCGCAGCGCGCCTCCAGCGCCGCGCGGATCTTCGGCTCCACCAGCGTGAACAGCACCAGCCCGGGCACCCGGCGAATCTCCGTCATCACCCGGTCGAGATGCCCTTCAGAGCGCACCATCGGCCAGAAATGCCG
>DITZ01000048.1:110239-110625 GCA_002422985.1 Sphingomonadales bacterium UBA6171 | reverse complement strand
CCCCGCGAAAGCGGGGACCCAGTCCGCTCCGAAATAGCCGACCGCACCCCAACCACCACCCAAAAAAAATCCCTGTGGAAAACTTCGTGCAGGAATCCGGGGCGAATCTCCGCACAGCTGCCCCCATATCCCCGCCCGCGCCAAACCACCCCCGCCGCGCGCAAAGCCTCCCCATGGGGAAAACCCGCTTCCCCTTATCCCCAATTCCCCCCCCGCCCGAAAAGCCCCGGCAATATCAATCACAAAACCCCGCCACCCCTGTGGACCCTCCTGTGCACGCGCCTGTGGACTGAATCTTATCCCCACAACGCACCGCACTACTACCAGACTCAGGATTCTTCTGAATCATTGAACAATAGTAGGCCCACTGGCGCTCCCCCCGCGCG
>DITZ01000048.1:4793-110205 GCA_002422985.1 Sphingomonadales bacterium UBA6171 | reverse complement strand
TGATGCGCCAGGCCGGCCGCTATCTTCCTGAATATCGCGCCCTGCGCGCCGAAAAAGGCAGCTTTCTCAACCTCGTCTACGACAGCGACGCGGCATGCGAGATCACCCTGCAACCCATCCGCCGCTTCGGCTTCGACGCCGCCATCCTCTTCTCCGACATCCTCATCGTCCCCCATGCGCTCGGCCAGCATCTCAGCTTCACCGAAGGCGAAGGCCCGCGCCTCACCCCGCCGCTCAGCAGCGCCGATCTCGACGATCTCATCCCCGCCCCGCAGCATTTCCGCCCCATCTGTGAAACCGTCGCCAAAAGCCGCGCGTTGCTGGCACCGGACAAGGCGCTGCTGGGCTTCGCCGGCTCCCCCTTCACGGTCGCCACCTATATGATCGCCGGCGAAGGCAGCCGCGATCAGGCCGCCGCCCGCCTGATGGCCTATGCCGATCCGGCGCGCTTTGCCCATATCATCGCCCGCATCACCGACGTGACGCTCAGCTATCTTTCCGGCCAGATTCAGGCCGGTGCCGACGCCATCATGCTGTTCGACAGTTGGTCCGGCGCGCTCGCCCCCGCCCAGTTCGAACAATGGGTCATCGCCCCCACCGCCCGGCTGGTCAGCCATCTCCGCGCGCGACACCCCCACACCCCCATCATCGGCTTCCCGCGCGGCGCGCATGAAAAGCTCCCCGCTTATGCGCGCGAAACCCGGGTCAATGCCATCGGCCTTGATGAATCCACCTGCCCCATCTGGGCCAATGCCAACCTGCCGGAAAATCTGCCCGTGCAGGGCAATATCGACCCGCTGGCGCTGAAAGCCGGCGGCGACGCCCTCACCCACGCCATCCGCACCACCCGCCAGGCGCTGCACGGCCGCCCCCACATCCTGAACCTCGGCCATGGCATAGACCGCCACACCCCCATCGCCCATGTGGAACAGCTGATGGAGGCCCTGCGCCGCTGATTGCCCGCCGGGCTGCCATTTGCTGCCATTTGCCCCCCACTTGCCGTCTGCCCCCCGCCAGCCCCATAACCCCCCTATGCGCGCGCTCCCCTTCCTCCTGGCCCTCGCCGCCTGCGCGCCCGAAGCCGCCGCGCCCCCCGCCCCGCAACCGCGGCATCTGTTCCCCGCCGCCACCCGCCCGGTGGCCGATATCCGCTCCGACCGCTATTCCGATGAAGAGAGCCGCGACGCCGCCGGTGAGGCCGAAACCGTGCTGCGGCTTGCCGGCGTTCGCCCCGGCCTCACGGTTGCCGACATCGGCGCCGGCGCCGGCTATTACACGCTGCGCCTCGCCCCCGTCGTCGGCCCGCGCGGCATGGTGATCGCCACCGACATCATCCCCGATTATCTGGCCCGCCTGCGCCGCCGGATGCGGGATTCCGGCCATAGCAATGTCGCGCTGATGCTGGGCGACGCCGACAACCCCCGCCTGCCGCCCAACAGCACCCACATCGCGCTGATGGTGCATATGTATCACGAAATTGCCGAGCCTTACGCCTTTCTCTGGCATCTGCACGACGGCCTCACCACCCAGCCCGACGGCAGGCCCCCCGTCGTCGCCATCGTGGACAGCGATCGCCCCACCACCCGGCACGGCACCCCTTTGGCCCTCCTCACCTGCGAAATGGCCGCCGCCGGCTTCCGCCGCACCGCCCACCATCCCCTCTCCGGCACCACCTACCTCGCCCTCTTCACCCCCACCATCCGCCCGGCCCCAAAATCCATCAAAGCCTGCTGACCCCCTTTGCACCCGCCACACACAAGGCCACCATCCCCGCGCAAGTGGGGAACAAGTCCCAAGCCGAACATATCATCTTCTCCTGGCAGGCAAACAAAACATAGCCATGCCCGGCACGTCGATCACGCTGATTTCCAGCCCGTTCAGCCGGGACCGCGGCGGCGGGGGGCGCGGCGTGTAACAGCCGGCGCGCTCGCCGCGTGCAGGCAGTTGCTTTCGTTCATGATGCGCATCACGATGGGCATTTGGCTTTGCGTTTGCCTGTGTCTCGGATACATCGTCCTGCTTCATTCCCCTTGTTAAGGTAAGTAACTGAGATGGCAAAGAAAGCTATCGGATCGGCACCATCAAAGGCTGCGGCCGAAGTTGCTGCGCCTGATGCTGTTCCTGCAATCCTCAAAAGCGAAATAAACCCATCGTCGCCGCATGATGCTACTGTGCGAAACACCCTGCTGAAAAGATCCATTGTTGATGCGGCTGCAACATTATTCTCTATTAAAGGATTCAGCGGCACAAACATAAAAGATATTGCAGATGAGCTTAATATAAGCCGTCCAGCCATATATTATTATTTCAAGAAAAAGGAAGATATTCTCGAGGAATTGATCGAGGAGGTAACATTTTCCATAGAGCGGGAATCCCGCAAAATCGCGGACCACGATGAATTACATCCCAGAGACGCCATCAGCCAGATGGTCAGATCTTTTGCGCAATGGTTGCTGGAGCATGGGACTCATTTTCGCGTGATCGAACAGGTGGATGAGAAGCTGCTCGATGATCTGCGTGCCCGTCACCGGCGGGCAAAACGGGCAGTGCTCGACGATTTCACCGGCGTCATCACCAAGGGGATAAACGCCGGCTGTTTCCGGCCTGTTGATGCGCAAGTGGCGGCTTTCTCGATCATCGGCATGTGCAACTGGACCGCCTGGTGGTTCAAGCCGGCGGGCACGCGTTCGGTGGAGGAGGTTGCGGATGTGATCGCCGATCTGGCGGTGCGTTCACTTGTCCGGCAGGACGCCAGTGAAGAGGGAGCGGGCGGACCGATTGCATTGATCAGAAAGATCGAAGTCGATCTGGCGCATTTGTCGCACATGATCGAGAACTGACCAGATATTTCCATATCTCTTTCTGTCCCGCCAAAGCGCGGTGGTGACAGCCAGACCGGAACGGGCAGGCGCGCAGGTGGCGGCGAATCCTGTTGACACGGGTGTCAGCTATTCGGCATGAAAGACAAAATGCCGGTTCAGTTCCGCGACTCGTCTGGCTTCGGGCGGGCCTGTGCAGGGTGGGAGACCCTGGCCTATGCAGCGATTTTTCCGAAGTCATGTCCGTGTCTTAAGAACTGATTATGGAGCGGGAGGTATGCGATGAATATTGCTCTTAAGGGAGTGCATCACACTGCGAGACCGACCTGGCGTCTCAAGGATACGGTTGAATTCTATCGCGATATCCTGGGGCTGGACCTCGTTCATTGCATTTCTGCTCACGGATGGGGGCCGAGCAATCACCCGGATTTCCTGCATTTCTTCTTCGACAGTGGAAACGGCAGCACCATCGCATTTTTTTACTATCTCGGCGACGATCAGCCGGAGCATCTGGTGCATCGGCCGAATTATGATAGCGACGCAACACATACCGCATGGCGGGTGACGAGCCGCGAGGAGCTGATGGCCTGGCGGGAAAGGCTCGAATCGCGCGGCGTGGAAATCATGTACCAGATCGAACATGAAGTCGTGGAATCGATCTATTTTCGTGATCCCAATGGATATTATCTGGAAATTGGTCGTCCCCTCAGGGATTTTCTCCCGGTTGACAGGGAAGATGGCAAGCTCACGCTGGAGGCAGCCATCGCTGTTGAAGAACAGCGTGTGAAAGAGGGCGGCCGTCTCGACGATATCATGTCGGTATGGAAGGCCAAGGGCGATATTCTAAACAAGAGATTCGAAAGCATTTCTGCATGATCGTGGTATTCGTTCCGGATATTCCCGAATTCAAGATCGTGATGGATGGCGTAAGACATATGAATGGAGCTATAAACATTGATCATGTCGGCGGATATTGGCGAATTGCGTCGAGTGAGCCGATTGTTTTTAAGAGACGGGAGATGGGACTGGGTCCTGCATTGTGGAATTGCCTGTTGAGTGGAGGCTTTGTCGGGAAACTTACAGAGTTCAGCAGGGATACCCTGATTTTGCAACCCGACAGAGCGTGAGTTTGCAACAGGACTAAGCTGGATTGGCCAAGTTCAAACTGATTCAAAATGACAAAATTACCGTTCGAAAGCCTTCGAACCAAAAAAATATAAACTAATAAACTAAATTAATTGAGGGAGGACAATATGATTGCTACTCAACTTCGTTTGACTACTGCGCTTGTTGGTGTGGCGATGTTGCCGGGCATGGCGCTTGCGCAGTCCACGGGAAACAACGAACCCAGCGGTCTGGAAGAGATTGTGGTTACTGCCCAGCGGCGCCAGGAATCATTGCAGGATGTTCCAATTGCTGTGGCCGCGATGTCAGCCACCAGTCTGGCGCGCGCTGGCGTGAATTCATCCAGTGACCTTTCCGCATCGGTTCCCGGGTTGCAACTGTCGTATAACCGCAATGTTGTGGCACCTTATCTGCGCGGCGTTGGCACGGCAACTTCGGTCGCCGGCGAAGAAGGAAGCATCGCCACCTATATTGACGGGGTTTACGCCGCGAGCCTTTCGGCCGCCATGTTCGCATTGAACAATATCGAACGGATCGAGGTTCTGAAGGGTCCGCAGGGCACGCTTTTCGGCCGCAACGCAACCGGAGGGCTTATTCATGTCATCACCCGCACACCCAGCCATGACCCGGAGCTGAAGGTCAGCCTGGGCTATGGAAATTTCGATACCGTCACCGGCACGCTTTACGGCACAACCGGCATTACCGAGTCAGTCGCCGCGGATATTTCCGTCTTTTACTCCAGTCAGGGCGAAGGGTGGGGCAAAAACCTCAACATAGGCGGCGATGTCAACTATCGCGACGAATGGGCGGTAAGAAGCAAGCTGCTGCTGCAACCGACGGAAAACCTAACGATAACGCTTGCGGGCAATTACAATTATCGGGAATCCGATATCGGCAATGTCCGGCATGTCCTGCCGGGTGCCGTTCTGATTGGCGGGGCCAAGTTCAAGGGTACGATCTATGATTCCCAGGGGAATTTCCCCCGTAAGGCAGAGGCCGAACAATATGGCTTAAGCATGAAGGCCGAGCTTGATCTAGGCGACGTAACCCTGACGAGCACCACTGCCTACGGAAGTTCCTACAATTTCGGTCTGTTCGATCAGGATGGCGGACCGCTCAGGGTGATTGACGCCCTGTTCACCGAAGACTCGACCAATTTCCAGCAGGAGTTGCTGCTGAACGGCAGCGCGGACAGGCTGAACTGGACAGCAGGCGTCTTCTATTTTCATGCGAATGCCAAGGTCGATCCGCTTGGTCTGCGCAGTGTCGTGGTCCCTCCGCAAAATCGCGACAGGTTTTCAGAGATCAAGACCAATTCCTACGCCATATTTGCGGACGGGTCGTATGAAATCCTTGATAATACGCGGTTCACGGCGGGCTTGCGCTTTACCCGTGACGAACTCAGCCAGGTGGGGGCGGATATCGCCGTCAGCGGCAATCCCCTCGGTCCGCCAGGCACAATATTGTCATCGAGGACACAGGAGGCGGCATTTAAAAAGCTGACCTGGCGGCTGTTGCTCGATCATAATTTCACGCCCGATATTCTTGGATATATCAGCTATAATCGCGGATTCAAAAGCGGCGTGTTCAACATTGTCAACTTCGAGCAGCCGTCGGTCCGCCCCGAAACGATCGATGCCTATGCAATTGGCGTTAAATCCGATCTGTTCGATGATATTATCCGGCTGAACATCGAGGCGTTTCTCTATGATTATCAGGATATTCAGCTTCAACGAACCGAAGCGGGGCTCGCGCAGATCCTGAACGCCGCCAAGGCCCGGATAAAGGGCGTGGATGTCGAGCTGGTCATCGCGCCCCCGGTGGATTTTGGCAATCTGGATTTCGGTGCGACATTCAGCTTTCTCGACGGTGAATATACCGATTTTCCCGATGGGCCGATTACCACCCGTAACCCGGCCGGCGGAAATATATTAACGCTCGGCGATCTCAGCGGCGTCGATACGATCCGCACGCCGCCCGTAACCTTCAACCTGGCTGCCAATTATGAAGTGCCGGTCGGTTCAAACAAACTCGGCTTTCATCTCAGCTATTACTATAATGACGGCTTCTTCTGGGAAGCGGACAACCGCGTCAGGCAGTCGAGTTACGACCTTCTGGGCGCACAGATTACATTGGCCGCCGAGGATAATCGCTGGGAGTTCAAACTCTTTGGCAGCAACCTGACCGACACGAAATATTACGCTCAGGTCAACCAGGGTTCGCTGGGCGATGCTGGCTCGCCGGGTGCGCCGCGCACCTATGGCGCCACGATAAGTGTTAAATTCTGATGACGGTTTGTTTTTCAGAAGGTTGGTTACAACCAAAGCAACTTGCGGTGCGGCGCAGCAGATCCCGCTTGTGCCGGGGAGAAGTCGGATGAGCGATAACGGCGGCCCGCGAAACGCCGCATCGCCCGGCAGGGGGGCGGTCACCGCTGGTTTGCGCGGTGCCGCCTGGAATCCTGCGCTTGTGCCGGAAGATATGGTCACGCGGGTCATGCCCTGTGCCACGCAGGATGGCGCATCGGTTACCGGCTATCTGCATAGCCGCGGCGGGGAGCGCGCGGTCGCCTTCATCATGCACCCGCGCGAGATATTGGTGACACATTATCTGGTGCCCTATCTGGTGCGCGCCGGATATGCCTGCTGGGTGCAGGGCCCGCGCACGCCGGGCAATGATTTGCTGCTGGAGCATGAATTCGCCGTGCATGATGTGGGCGCCGGCATGCGCCGCCTGCGCGATCTCGGCTTCAAATCTATCATCATGGTCGGCAATTCCGGCGGGGCCAGCCTGTTTGCATTTTATAACCAGCAGGCACGAGCCGTCGGTGCTGACCGCATTGCCATGACCCCCGCGGGACGGCTGACCAAACTGACCGAAGCCGATCTGCCGATTCCCGATGGCTTTGCCCTGCTTGCCCCCCATCCGGGACAGGGCAAGCTGCTGCAAGGGATGATTGATCCGTCGGTCACCGATGAGGCCGATCCCCTGTCGTGCGATGCCGCGTTGGACCCGTTCGACCGGGCGAACGGTTTCCGCCCGGCCAGCGCAGGCGGGGCGCGGTATGCTCCCGCGTTTCTGGAGAAATATCGGGCGGCCCAGCGCGATCGCGTCGCCCGGATCGATGCCTTTGCCCGCACTTTGCTGGCCCGCAAATCCGACGAGCGCCAACGGCTGAAGGCCGGCGAGACGCTGGGCTTTTATGCAGGCAAATATTCCGGCATCTTCCAGGTCTGGCGAACCGATGCCGATCCGCGCTCCTTCGATCTTTCGCTCGATCCTTCGGACCGCCGCTGGGGCAGCGTATGGGGTGCCAATCCGGCGGTATCCAATGTCGGCGCGATTGGTTTTGGCCGGCTGTGCACACCGGAAAGCTGGCTTTCCACCTGGTCGGGACTATCCTCCAACGCTTCGTTCGACCTGTGCGGTGGCGCGCTGGTCCAGCCTGCGCTGATGGTGGAATATAGCGGCGACACCAGCGTCTTTCCTTCCGATGGTGAAGCGATTTTCGCCGGAATCGGCAGCAGCGAAAAGACCCGGCACGCCGTTCGCGGCGATCACCATGGGCGTGCACTGGGCGAGGGCGAACCCGACGGACAGCCGCTGGCGGCGGCCTGCATCATCGACTGGATGCAGGAGCGTTGGAAGTGATGGACCAGCGGCCCGCAAATGATGACCGGCACGGATGTGCCGCAGGCCGGTGCGGGGAAAGCCGCCGCCAGCCAGACGACATCGGCAGGATTTGATATGCCCATCAGAATTGGCCAGATTGTCCCAAGCTCCAACACGACGATGGAGACAGAGATACCCGCGATGCTGCGCCGCTTCGAGGCGCGGACCGGGCACAGCTTTACTTTCCATTCCAGCCGCATGCGGATGAAGAAGGTAACGAAGGAAGAATTGGCCGCGATGGATGCGGAAAGCGAACGCTGCGCCCTTGAGCTCAGCGATGCGCGGGTCGATGTGATGGGATATGCCTGTCTGGTGGCGATCATGAGCGCCGGGCATGGCTATCATCGAACGTCGCGCACCAGGCTTGAAGCGCGCGCGGCGGAAAATGGCGGCGCCGCCCCGGTGGTAACCAGCGCCGGGGCGCTGATAGAGGGATTGCAGGCGCTGAACGCCCGGCGGATCGGGCTGATCGCGCCCTACAGCCCGGCGCTGACCGAACTGGTGGTGCAATATATCGAGGCGGAGGGTCTGACGGTGTCCAGCCACATCGCGCTCAACGTCACCGATAACCTTGAAGTTGGCGCGCGCGATCCGCTGGCCCTGCTGGATATTGTCGATGGGCTGGATCTCACCGGGCTGGATGCGGTCGTGCTTTCCGCCTGCGTGCAGATGCCATCGCTCGCAGCCATCCAGCCGGTTCAGGACAGGATCGGCCTTCCGGTAGTCTCTGCGGCGGTCTGCACCATGTTCGGCATGCTCAAGGCGCTGGGGCTGGAAACCAGCGTGCCCGATGCCGGCGCCTTGCTTTCGGGGAGATATTGAAATGAAAAATATGACCATCGATCGGCAGGAGGTTGAGGATTTTCTCTATGCCGAGGCCGACCTTCTCGACAGCTGGCAGTTGAAGGAATGGTTTGCCCTTTTCACCGACGATTGCCGCTATCTGGTTCCGGCTGCGGGATTGACGGCGGAGGCGACGCCGCAGAATTCGCTCTATTATATAGCCGACGATCATGTGCTGCTCGATGAGCGGGTGAAGCGGCTCTACAAGCGCAATGCCCATGCCGAACAGCCGCATTCCAAGACGCGGCATTTCATCACCAATGTCCGCCTCCATCCGGTCGAACTTGCCGATGAAATCGCGGTAAGCTGTGCCTTTCTCGTGCATCGCAACCGCAGCGGACAAACCAGCACATTTGTCGGGCGTTCAACCTATCGTCTGGTCCTGCGGGATGGGGCGATGCTGATCCGCGAGAAATTGTGCCGGCTCGATTGTGATGACCTGTTCAAACAAGGGCGGATCAGCATCCTGCTGTAGCCGCCAGGCAAAGCGAAATCAGGTTTCCGCCGTTAGGAGAGGATGAAAGATGCGCACCATAGGGCAAGCCAATGTCGCCATAGACGAAGCCGCGGGCATTTTCCGCGTTTCCCGCAATGCCTTTGTGAGTGACCAGGTTTTCGAGCAGGAGCAGAGCAGGATATTCGCTCGCTGCTGGCTCTATCTTGGGCATGAGGCCGAGCTTCCGGAGGCGGGGAGTTTCCGCACCCGCCGGGTGGCCGGGCGCGAGATTATTTTCAACCGAGACATGTCCGGAAAGGTGAACGCCTTTTTCGATTCCTGCCCGCATCGCGGTGCCAAGGTCTGTATGGAGAAATCCGGAACGGCGCGGCAGTTTCACTGCATCTACCACGGCTGGAATTTTGAAGCCGATGGCACGCTCAAGCGCCAGCCCCACCATTCCGGCTATTCCGAAACCTTCAATGCCGATGGCGCGCTCAATCTGATGCGGCTGCCCCGGCTGGAATCCTATCGCGGACTATGGTTCGTCAATTTTGACAAAAACGCGATATCGCTGGAAGATTATCTCGGCAATGCGCGCGAATATATCGATTGTTTTGTCGACCAGAATGAACAGGTCGAGATTATCGCCGGAGCGCAGGAATATGGCATCGCCGCCAACTGGAAGCTGTTGTGCGAAAACAGCGTTGACGGCTATCACGCCAATAATCTGCACGCCACCTATTTTGATTATGCGCGCAACATCGCTCCCAAACTGCCCGATGGCCCGGCGCCCGCGCGCGGCGGGCTCTATGGCGTGGCCAGGGCGCTCGACAATGGCCATATGGTTGGCGAATTTTCCGGCCCGTGGGGCCGTCCGGCCGGCAAATGGTTCCCGTCATGGGGAGAGGCGGCGAAACCGGAAATCGCGGCGCGCCGCGCCGATCTTGTCGCGCGGGTAGGCGAGGAAAAGGCGGACCGTATCGCCAATCTGAACCGCAACCTCGTCATCTTTCCCAATCTTGTGCTGATCGATGGAACCGGGATGGTGATCCGTGTGGTCCAGCCGAGTGCGCCGGGGTTCATGGAAGTGTGCACATGGGCCGTCGCCGATGCCAGGGACAGCGACTGGCTCCGCGACATCCGGATGCAGAATTTTCTGTCTTTTCTCGGGCCCGGCGGCCTCGCCACGCCCGATGACGTCGAAGCGCTGGAGCGCTGCCAGCAAGGCTACAGCAACCGCAGAGAAGCCGGGTGGAACGATATTTCCAGGGGAAATATGGAGGATAATGACCAGCCGCTGGACCATGAATTCCATATCCGCGCCTATTGGAAACATTGGGCGGAATGCCTCGACCGGACGGACATGGTGGCCGAAGCAGCGGATAAGGCGGCAGCATGATTGTCGAGCATCGCTGCTATCAGTTGCATATGGGCAAGCTGCCCGCATATCTTGCGCTGTTCCAGTTGCCGGGCGTGCTGCCCCGGCTGCTGCGCCACATGCGCGGATACTGGATCGCGGAAAGCGGCACGGTCAACCGGGTCCACCATATCTGGAGCTATGCCGATCGCGCGGAACGTGCGGCGGCCCGGCAGCAAATGGCGGCCGACCCGGGGATGGGCCCCTTCCTGGCGGGGGCGCTGCCTCTGCTGCAAGCGCAGGAATCCCGCGTGCTGACAGGGACGATCACCGCACCGGATGCGGCCGGCAGCGGCGGCGTGTTCGACTTGCTGTCGCTTGAGCTGGACGCCAGCCTGGAGAGCAAGGGCCTTCTTGCCGGTCTCAGCGGAAAGATCGGCGAAAAAGCCGCCATTGTCGCGGCTTTGCGGGAATCGGCGCTGGAAGGCGACACGCTGGTGGGATCAGCCCTGTTCATTCTGCGTCATGCGTCCTTTGCCGCCCGCGATCAGGCAGTGCCCGCGATCGAGACCCTGCTGGCCGATGCGCGCCGCGACGGCTGGCTGCGGAACGCCGGCGCCTGCTTCATTCTGCCCGCACCATTTTCACCCTGGCAATAATCAGCCAAATCTGGAGAGAGACAATGACCGACAAGACAGATCTGATAGCGGCAGCGGAAAAATTATATGACAGCTGGGCCGATGCATTCGCCAAAGCCGACATCGAAGCCCTGATCAAATTATATGCGCACGATGTGGTAGTGGAGAGTCCGCTCGTCAGTGTGCTGCTCAAGAGTGAGGAAGGCATTGTGCGCGGGCGCGACAATGTGCGGTCGTTTCTGCTGAAGATTCTGGAAAAGTCCGGCGGCCTTGCAGACCGATACCGGATAAATTTCTACACCAACGGCAAAACCATGATCTGGGAATATCCCCGCATCACCCCGACAGGCCGCCAGACCGAAATGGCCGAAGTGATGGAAATCGAGGACGGGCTGATCAAGGCGCACCGCATTTACTGGGGCTGGGAAAGTGCGCGCAATCTCTACTCCGCAGGCTATAATGGTTGAGACGGTCGGCGTTCGGGAGCCGCTGCCGGGGGTAGTCTATCACCCGCCGGACAGGCTGGCGCGCTATGTGGCGCAGGGCGAGCTGGGGCATGTCGCGCTGATCGACAAGCTGCGCCATTCGCTGGCCCGCCATGCCGACCGGGTGGCGATTATCACCGCCGCCGCCACGATAAGCTATCGCGAGCTTGACGAGGAGACCGACCGGATTGCCGCCGCGCTGATGGCGCTGGGCCTGGCACCGCTGGAGCGGGTGCTGTTCCAGTCCGCCAATTCGCCGGAGCTGCTGCTGGCGGTGATCGGCTGCCTGAAGGCGGGGCTTATCCCGGTCTGCACGCTGGCCGGTCATCGCGAGCATGAAATCGGCTATCTGGGCAATCACACCGGGGCTGCCGCCCATATCGTGCAGGGGAATGATCCCAAATTTGATTATGCGGCATTCGCCCTGGCGATGCGCCAGCGGATTCCGTCGATCAGGCACAGCCTGTCCCTGCAGGAGAGCGGCCACGCCGAGGTTCCATGCCTGTCGGCACTGGCCCGTCAACAGGAAAAGCAGGCGGCCCGCCAGGCGGTGGAGTCGATTATTCATGATCCGTTCCAGGTGGCGATCTTCCAGCTTTCCGGCGGAACGTCTGGCGTGCCCAAGGTCATCCCCAAGATGCAGAATGAATATCTGCTGCTGATGGAACGGAATATCGAGGCTTTGGGAATGCGGTCCGACGATGTGATCTTCATGCCCATGCCGATGATGCACAATGCGGCGATGGCCTGCATATGGCTGCCGCTGCTGCTTACCGGGGCGGCCTTCGCCATTCCCGCCGATATGACGCCCGAAGGCTGGGGCGATGTCTTCCGCAAGGCACGGCCAAGCTGGGTGGGCATGATCCGGGCGCTTTTTCCCCGCTATGACACCATGCTGGAAAAAGGGCTGGCCAGCGCTGAAAGCGTGCGTGCCTATTGGACCCCCGATGGCGCCCGCTTTGCCCGTCAGAAATATGGCAAGCTGGCGATCGGCATGTTCGGCATGACAGAGGGCATGTGCATGTATCCGCCGCTGGATGCCCCGGCGGACGTGCTGGACTGGGCGGCGGGCCGGCCGATTTCGCCGATGGACGAGGTGCGGCTGGTGCGTCCGGGCACGGCCGAGCTGGCAGAAGACGACGAGCCGGGCGAAATGGAATGTCGCGGACCCTATACGCTGTGCGGCTATTATGATGCGCCCGAACGCAATGCCGAGGTCTTTACGCCCGACGGCTTCTATAAGAGCGGGGATCTGATGCTGCGCCGTATGCTGGACGGTCAGCCAATCTATGCCTTTGCCGGCCGCACCAGAGACATTATCGATCGCGGCCATGAAAAGGTTAATTGCGAGGAAATCGAGATCGCTGTCTCAACCCACCCCGCCGTTTCGGCCTGTGCCGCCGTCGGCATGCCCGATCCGGTTCTGGGGGAGCGCATCTGCATCTATGTCATATTGCGCGAAGGCTGGGATCATCTGGACGTCCCGGGCCTTTCCCGCCACATGAAGCAACTGGGGCTGGCCAAGTTCAAATGGCCCGAACATATCGAACTGATTGACGAGCTCCCACTCACCAAAGTCGGCAAGCTCGACAAGACGACACTCCGTCAGAGAATAAAAGAAAAGATGGAGAGAGCATAGAGCGATTTCCGCTCTCAACCTCGATGATCAACCCGACAGGGCGGCGCGATAATATTCAAGTCGCTCGCGAAACGGGGAAGGGATTTCAACGCCCTTGAACTGGTCGCGATTGATGAAGATCGGCGACATGCGGCCAATGAAAAGCGTTTCGCCCGCCGGCGTTCGCGCGGTAACGTCCAGATCAAAGGTGCGGCTGCGAATATCGCCAATCAGAACCGTCATCTCGAATATGTCGTCGGGACGAAGGGTGCGATGAAATTCCAGCGCCATGGCCTTCATGGGGGTGCTCAGGTTCGCGTCCGCCAGCGTCGGTGCCCCGGCATCAAGGATGATTCTCTGGAACCAGAGGAAAGCCGCTATCAGATAATCCGAAAAGCGCGGCGTATAGACCACCTGGGCGGGGTCACATTCGCCCCACAGGACGCGGCGACGAACCGTCACGGGCAAACGCGATACCAGCCGTTCCGTATAGTCGTCGTCCGCTTCGCTCATGCCGCTTTCTCCCAAAGCATCTTCGCGATCAACCACTTGCCCAACGCGCCGGGACTTCCCCCCCCGATGCTGACGATGGCAGCGGCAATTCGATAACGCTTTCCACCTGCGCCGGATACAGCTGCTTTGCAAGTCTGCTGAGGCACAGACTAAGCACCCAATGAAGGGATTTCCAAGGCCGCTGCGATCCGGATCCGCTGGCGGCATTGTCCGCTATCGCTGCAAAATCCAAAAAACCAGAGGGTTGCATAGACCTAAGCCCCTGCCCGCCGGAGGCACGCACCCCTGAAACCCTCCAAAAGCCCCGCTACCGCACGTCCCCCTGCAACTTCTCCAGCACCGCTTCCAGTTGATCCAGCGAGCTGAAGCGCACGCTCACCACGCCGGCGTTGCCGTCCATGTCGATTGTCACTTTCATGCCCAGCACGTCGCTCACGCTGATTTCCAGCCCGTCCAGATTGGGGTCGCGGCTGCTGGTGGCGCGGGGTGCCCGTTCACGCGGGCGGTCGTGGCTTTTTTTCGCCTCCTGTTCGGCCTGGCGCACGGTCAGCCCGCGTTCGGTGATTTCCTTGGCCAGCGCTTCCGGGTTGGCGGCGGCCAGCACCGCTTTGGCATGTCCGGTGGACAGCAGCCCCATCTGCACCAGCTGCTGCGCGGCGGATGGCAGGTCCAGCATCCGCAGCATGTTACCGACATGGCTGCGCGATTTTCCGGTCAGCGCGGCGACCGATTCCTGGGCATAGCCATAGTCGCGGATCAGCTTCTGATAGCCCTGCGCTTCTTCCAGCGGATTAAGATCAACGCGCTGGATATTTTCAATCAGCGCCGCATGAAAGCTGTCGCTTTCATCCATGATGCGGATCACCACCGGCATTTCATGCAGACCGGCCATCTGGCTGGCGCGCCAGCGCCGTTCGCCGGCGATGATTTCGTGCATCCCGTCTGCCAATGGCCGCACAAGAATAGGCTGCAATACGCCGCGTGCCTTGATGCTTTCGGCCAGTTCCGCAAGGTCTGTTTCATTGAAATGCCGGCGCGGCTGGATGGAAGATGGCGTAATCATCGCCACAGGCAACAGCGAGGCACCGGTTTTTGGCGTTGAATCCGGTGTAACACTACCCATTTCTGCCATAAGAGCATTAAGCCCACGCCCAAGACTTGCCTTTTTCGCCATCATATCTGTCCTTAAGCCGCTTTTTTCACTGCCAGCATTTCCCGCGCCAGCGCCAGATAAGCTTCCGATCCGGGGCAGCGCAGATCATAGAGCAGCGCCGGCACCCCATGGCTCGGTGCCTCGCTCAATCGCACATTGCGCGGGATAATCGTCTCATACACCCGCTTGCCCAGCGCCGCGCGCACATCATCGGCCACCTGCCCCGAAAGATTATTGCGCCGGTCGTGCATGGTCAGCACCACGCCTTCGATATCCAGCCGCGGATTTTGCCGGGCGCGCACTTCCTCCACCGTTTTCAGCAACTGGCTCAGCCCTTCCAGCGCATAAAATTCGGTCTGCAACGGAATTAAAACCCCGTCGGCTGCCACCAGCGCATTCAGTGTCAGCAAAGACAGGGAAGGCGGGCAATCAATAAAGCAATAGTCATGCGCCGCCGCCAACGATTTCAGCGCATCCCGCAGCCGCCCGGTCGGATTGGCGGCGCCCACAAGCTCCACTTCCGCGCCCGCCAGTTCACTGCTGGCCGGAATGATGTAAAGCCCCGGAACCATCGTCTCCCGCACCGATTCAGCTGCCAATTCCGCGTCCAGCAGCATATCATAGCTGGACGGGTCCCGATCCTCCCGCGCGATGCCAAAGCCGGTAGAGGCATTGCCCTGCGGATCAAAATCCAGCAGCAAAACCCGCTGCCCCGTGGCCGCCAGGGCCGTGGCGAGATTGACGGCCGTGGTGGTTTTGCCCACCCCGCCCTTCTGGTTGGCGACGGCAATGGTCCGCATCAGAGCCTCTTCAGGTTGCGGGCGACGATGATCCGCGCCTCCGCATCGGTCATAGACGGATGGCTTTCATAGTCGAACTGATATTCTTCCTGTGCCTCTGAAACTTCATCCGCCCAGCGCCGGCCCTTTGGGAAAATATAGGTTCCACCGGGTCTTACATGGCGGATGGACCATCCGAACAGCTGTTTCAGCGACGCCGTGGCACGGGCGGTGGCGATATCGACACCCAGCGTCGGCAGCGATTCGACGCGGGCGCAGATGATCCGCGCGTCCAGCCCCAGCGATTCGGTTACAGCTTCCAGGAATCGTGCCTTTTTCTGCACCGAATCGACCAGAATGAACTGCCCCCAGCCCATGGTGGCGAGGACAAGGCCGGGAAAGCCACCGCCGGCGCCTATGTCGAGCCATTTCTGGCCGCTGGGGGCGAGGGCCGCCAATTGGGCACTGTCAGCGAAATGTCGTTCCCAGACATGGTCGAGCGTCGCCGGGCCGACCAGATTCATCCGCTGCTGCCAATCCTTCAGCATCGCCTCATAGCGGCGCAGGGCAGTGATTGTTCCACGTGGAACATCAAATTGCTGTTGGAAGGCTTCCGGCGTCATTGTTCCACGTGGAACATGTCGGCCGGCGCGGCGCAAGCATTGTTCCTCGGGGAGCCGAGCTTAGCTGTGGATAAGTCAGGCGGCCTTGCGCAGATGGGCCAGCAGGGCGGTAATCGCCGCCGGGGTCACGCCACGCACACGGGCGGCCTGACCCAATGTTTCGGGCTGGGCGATGCTCAATCGCTCGGCCATTTCATTCGAAAGGCCGGGGATGCCGCGGAACATTGTTCCACGTGGAACAATTATGGCGGAATCCGCCTTGAACCGCTCAACCTCCGCCTCCTGGCGACGGAGATAGACATGGTAGCGCGCATCGGTGAGGACGGATTCGGCGATGCCCGACGGCGCGCTCAGGTCTGGCGCGACGCGCTGGATGATGGACCAGTCGATGCCCGGAAAGCGCGCCCATTCCCAAAGGGTGCGGGCAGTCCCGTCGTTGCCCGCTTCGGGTAGCGCGGCGGCTGGAATGATTCGGCTTTTCAGCGCGTTGGTAAGCGCATCGATCTGCGCCTTATGGGCGCTGAAATGGACGCTGCGTTCGGCACCGATGCACCCCAGTTGCTGGCCGATGGGGGTGAGGCGCTGATCGGCATTATCGGCCCGCAGCCGCAACCGATATTCGGCACGGGAGGTGAACATGCGATAGGGTTCGGACACGCCATGGGTGACCAGATCGTCGATCATCACGCCGATGTAGGAGGAGGTGCGATCAGGCACCCAATGCGCCTGCGCGGCATTGAGGCCGGCGACCAGCCCCTGTGCGGCGGCCTCCTCATAACCGGTGGTGCCGTTAATCTGTCCGGCAAGCCACAGGCCGGGCAGGGCTTGCAGTTGCAGGGTGGAATCAAGCGCGCGCGGGTCGATATGATCATATTCGACCGCATAGCCGGGCTGCGCGATTTCGGCCTTTTCGAGGCCGGGGATGGAGCGGACGATGGCCTGTTGCACGTCCAGCGGCAGGGAGGTGGAGATGCCGTTGGGATAGATGCGCGGGTCATCAAGCCCTTCGGGTTCCAGAAAAATCTGATGCCCTTCCCGGTCCCCGAAGCGCATGATCTTGTCTTCGATGGAAGGGCAATAGCGTGGGCCGACGCCTTCGATCTGGCCGCTGTAAAGCGGGGATCGGGCGATGTTGTGGCGGATGGCGTCATGAGTGGCAGCCGTGGTGCGGCTGATGTAGCAATCGACCTGGGGCGTGCTGCTGGTGGTGGTGAGGCTGGAGAAATAGCTGGGGACGGAGTCGCCGGGCTGCTTGTCGAGACCGGACCAGTCGATGGTGCGGCCATCCAGTCGCGGTGGGGTGCCGGTTTTGAGGCGACCCATGGGGAGGCCCAGCGACCGTAGCCGGGTGGCGAGCGCGGCGGCTGATGCCTCGCCGACGCGGCCGCCGCTGGTGATGGCGGGGCCGATGTGCATGACCCCGCCCAGGAAGGTGCCGCTGGTGAGGATGGTGGCGGGCGCGTGCCGGTCGCCTGCGCTGGTGCGAACGCCGGTGCAGCGGCCGCCGTTAACAATCAGGTCGGTGACTTCGGCTTCGAGGATTTCGATATTGAGCAGGTGTCGGATGGCGGTGGCATAGCGCTTCCGGTCGGCCTGGGCGCGCGGGCCCTGCACGGCGGGACCGCGACTGCGGTTGAGGAGGCGGAACTGGATGCCGGCCTTGTCGGCCGCGCGGCCCATGATGCCGTCCATGGCGTCGATTTCGCGGACCAGATGGCCCTTGCCTAGACCGCCGATCGCGGGGTTGCAGCTCATCTGGCCGATATTGTCGCGTCTGAAGGTGATGAGCAGAACGCGCGCGCCGCTACGGCTGGCAGCCGCGGCCGCCTCGGCGCCGGCGTGGCCGCCGCCGACAATGATGACATCATGGTTGGTCATGGCTGCGCTGTATCAGATTGTTCCACGTGGAACAATTTGGCGGAATGTTCCACGTGGAACATTTTATCATAGCTGTAAGAAAATATGAATTTCTGCTTATTTTCCAATGCAGAAGCGGCTGAAGATGGCACCTAATACCTGTTCCGGATCGATGCGGCCGGTGAGGCGGCCAAGCGAATCGGCGGCGGAGCGCAGGGATTCGGCCTGGAGCACCGGGTCTGATTCGGCGATGGCGGCGCGCAGGAAGCCGAGGGTTTCGCCCAGCAGATGGGCCTGACGCGCTGAGGTGACGACGGGGGGCTCGCCTGCGGGGATCCGGTCGCTGGCCCAGTCCGCCAGCCATTGTTCCAGTTCGGCAAGGCCGGCGCCGCTGGTGGCGCTGATATGGGCGCATCCATTGTGGAAGCCCGCAGGCAGGCCGGATTCGTCGATGCGGTTGACGAGGCGTAGACTGTTGGCGACGGGGGTGTCGCCCATGTTGAGGACAAGGTCGGCGCTTGCCGCGCGGGCGCGGGCGCGGGCGATGCCTTCGGCTTCGACCGGATCCTGCGTGTCGCGCAGACCGGCTGTGTCGATGAGGGTGATCGGGCGGCCGGCGAGATTGAGCTGGACTTCGATAAGATCGCGGGTGGTGCCGGCAATGGGTGTGACGATGGCGACATCGCGCCGGGCGAGGGCGTTCATGAGCGAGGATTTGCCGGCATTGGGGGGGCCGATGATGGCGATGCTGAGGCCCTGGCGGATGCGTTCGGCCATCGGGGCGGTGGCGAGCGCGGTTTGAATGTCGTGCGCCAGCGCGGCGATGCCGCTGGTGGCGGGCGCGAGATTATGGGCGGCGCTGTCCGCGACATCGCCTTCGTCGGCGAAATCGAGATGGGCTTCGATGTTGGCCATCAGCGCGATGAGGCGGTGCCGCCAGTCATCGGCCAGCTGGCGCAGCCGGCCGCCGGCGTTGGCAAGCGCCTGATCGCGCTGCGCATCGGTTTCGGCGGCGATGAGGTCGGCGAGCGCTTCGGCCTGGGTGAGGTCCATCCGGCCATTTTCGAAGGCGCGGCGGCTGAACTGGCCGGGTTCGGCGGGCGTGGAACCATGCTGCGCGAGGAGCGCCAGAATCGCGGCGACGACAGCCGGGGAGCCATGGGCGTGGATTTCGGCGACATCGTCGCCGGTGAAGCTGTGGGGGGCGGGGAAAATCAGGATGAGCGGCCGGTCGATCAGGCGGCCGTCGGCGGAAATGCTGCGCAGCATAGCGGTGCGGGGTGGCGGCAGTGGTGCGCCTGTTAACTGTGCGATGAGTGCGAGGGTGCCGGGTCCGCTGATGCGGATGACGGCGACTCCGGAGGGGACGGGGCCGGAAGAAAGGGCGTGGAACATGGGCTGGTGATGGGGGATGGGGGGCCGGGGAGCAAGGGGTGTTGTGGTTGCGACCGGGCCGCGCTTTTGCCGGGATGAGAGAAGAGGAGGGACTTGTAGCAAGGAAGACGTAGATTGATCATAGATAATTATTTCAATGTAAACAATAATGTTTAAATTAATAATATAATAACGACCGATTTGAACAAAATTATGGAAATAATTACTTGTTAATGGAATATTGTTAAGATGATACGGTGCAATAAATTATGCTATTATAGTTGATGGGTTGATTTAATATTTCAGCGCTGCTGAACGCCGTGTAGGCAGCGGTGGTCCGGGCGAAACGCCAGGGCGAATTTTTTTGCGCGCGTTGCTGGCCAGCGGCGCCGTTGGCTGGCAAGCAGGCGGCGGGATTCCAACGGGAGACGAAGCATGGACATCAACGGGCTGGCGGCCATCATCACCGGCGGCGCATCGGGCCTTGGCGGGGCTACCGCCGCCCGGCTGGCGCGCGCGGGTGCCAAAGTGACGATCGTCGATCTGAATGCGGAGCTTGGCGCGGCGCATGCTGCTGCCATCGGCGGGCATTTCATCCGCGCCGATGTGACGGATGAAGCCGCCGCGGAGGCCGCCATCGCCGAGGCCGAGGGGCTGAACGGCAAGGCGCGCATCCTGGTGAATTGCGCCGGAATCGGCCCGCCCGCCAAGATCATCGGCCGCGACGGCAAGGCACTGCCGCTTGCCGACTTTGCCCGCATCATCAATATCAACCTGTTGGGCAGCTTCAACATGCTGTCGAAGTTCGCCGCGCGCATCCATGACGCCGATCTGGTGAATGGCGAAGAGCGCGGCATCATCATCAACACGGCCAGCGTTGCGGCCTTTGACGGCCAGATCGGCCAGGCGGCCTATGCGGCATCCAAAGGCGGCATCGTTGGCATGACGCTGCCGGCGGCGCGCGAGCTGGCCCGCTATGGCATCCGCGTGATGACGATCGCGCCGGGCATTTTCTGGACGCCGCTGCTGGCCGGCCTGCCGCAGGACGCGCAGGATTCGCTGGGCCGGCAGGTGCCCTTTCCCAGCCGCCTTGGCCAGCCCGACGAATATGCGCAGCTGGCGGAAAGCATCATCACCAACCCCATGCTGAACGGCGAGACGATCCGGCTGGACGGTGCCATTCGCATGGCGCCGAAGTAATTTGGCGCAAAAAGGGTGGCGCCGAAGTGAGTCGGCGCGGACAGGGTGGCGCCGAAGTATTTTGGCGCAGCTGTCGATTGCTGATGGTGTTGGCTCGAACCGATGCTGATGGTGTTGGCTCGAACCGATCTCGTCACCCCGTGCCTGACACGGGGCGGGGCTTGCTTTTGGCGAGGCGGAGAAGGAGCGGGGCCCCGTGTCAAGCACGGGGCGACGGCTGTGGTGGGGGACGGCTGTGGTGGGCGACGGGTAGTTGATGACGGGTAGTTGGTGGTGGGCGATGAGCGGTGAGCGGTGGCGTGCAGGAGACGCGAAAACGCCGCCGGCTTTGACTCCGGCGGCGTTTTTTTCAGGATTCTGCCTCAGGCGGCCTTGGTAACTGTCGCCGGCCTGGTGGAGGCGAACAGGCTCCACAATTGGCCCATGTCGGTCAGGCTGCCGGCCGGGATGGCCGCGAAGCTCTGCCGGGCGGCGGCGGTATTGCCGGAACGAATCTGCGCCACGCCCTTGAACATCGCGGCTTCACCGGCGGCCGGCCCCTTCATCGCCAGCGTATAAGCGGCAATCGCCTGCGCATATTGCCCGGCCCCCAGATAGGCATGGCCGGCGGCCAGCGCGGTGGCCGGGTTCTTCGCCTGGCCGGGCGCGGCGGCCATCGCGGCCTGCTGGCGCTTGGTGGCGGCCTCGAGCAGGCGCGCCGTCATCGGATCGGCGGCGGTCAACGTGCCGGCGGCGGTGGCGGCCCGCACCACATCGGCGGCCACGCCGGGCTGGCCACCCACAAGGGCGATCTTCGCCATTTCCTCCACATCGGCCCTGGACGTCAGCGTGCCGGTTTCGCGCATCAGATGATAGAGCGCGAGCTTGGCGTCCCGCGGCATCGGGCCGGATTTCAGCTGGCCCAGCAACTGGCTCCAGCGCGCGGGCGACGGGTCCATCTTCACCAGCTTCTGCGTGGAGGCGAGATAGGCCGCCTTGTCGCCGGCGCGGAACTGTGCGCCCGCCAGATTGGACAGATAATTGAGGTTGCCGGGGTTTTTCGCCACCAGATCGGCATAGATGCGCGCCGCGTCTGCGGGCTTGCCCTGCATCACATAGGATTGGGCGATGATCGTCGTCTGGCCCGAACGGCGGGCGGCAGCGATCGCCTTGTCATATTGGCGGGCCTGATAGAATAGCGGCGCCAGCTGGCTGGCCGGGGCGCCAATACGCTCCAGCTCGGCGGCGGCCTGCCCATATTGGCCACCACGGGTGTAGACAAAGGCCGCCATCTGGCCGACAGCCTTGCGCTCCGCCGGGGTTTTCGCGGCGTTGCGGGCCTGATTCACATAATTGATGGCCCCCTGGATATTGCCGCCCTGCGCTGCCGAACGGGCCTGCTGCAACGGCTTGCCAACGGCGGGCGCCAGCGCCTGCGCCTGCGCCGCGCCGGACAGGAGAGGCACATTGCCCGCAAAACCGGCAAGCGGCACGGCGGTCATCATGCCAAGGCCGAGGAAAAGAGCGGAACGCGAGACCAGCTTCATGAACGACCTTTCAAATAGAGTGGCGGTGCCACTGTCAAATAGAGTGGCGAGGCCACCAGTCAAATTGCGTGGCGACGCCACTTGTCCTGCTTCTGTCGGGGCCGGTGTGGCCCGTTTCTGATTCCAGCCTGCCATCCTTATGCTGGCGGAAATCTGAACAGGTGGCCAACCCCTTTTGGCTGCGCCGGATTCCATAGTGAATGCCCCGGCGCAAGGGAAGCATAGTTATACGACCCGGGCGATTGCCGCGACGGACGCCCGGTTTTGACAGGGCAGCGCTTTGGGCTATCGGCAGCGAACAGCGCAACAAGCAGAAAGTTTGGACATGAGCCTATCCTTCATCTTCCCGGGCCAGGGCAGCCAGGCCGTCGNNTCAGGCGGGATCATGGCGGATCTGTTTTCGATGAAGAATCGAGTGGCGCTGGTGACCGGCGCCTCGCGCGGCCTGGGCTTCGCCATGGCCAAAGCGCTTGCGGAGAATGGCGCGAAGGTGATCGTCAACGCGCGCAACAAGGAAGAGCTTTCCACCGCCGCCGCGAAGATCGGCGCGGAGGCGATGGCCTTCGACGTCACGGATTCCAAAGTGGCGCGCGCAGCCCTCGAGGACATCGCGGCACGCCACGGCAAGCTGGACATCCTCGTCAACAACGCCGGCATCCAGCACCGCCGCCCGGTGACCGACTGGGAGGACGATGACTTCGACCGCGTCATCTCCGTCAACCTCTCCTCCTGCTTCCGCCTCGCGCGCGATGCCGTGCGGCTGATGCTGCCCAACGGGTTCGGGCGCATCATCAACACGGGCTCGGTGGCGGCGATCCTCGGGCGGCCCACCATCCACGCCTATGTGGCGGCGAAGGCGGGGCTCCACGGGCTGACGCGCTCCATGGCGGCGGAACTCGGCCGCCAGGGCATCACGGTGAACGCGCTGGCGCCGGGCTATTTCGCCACCGAACTCAACACCGCGCTGCTGGAGGACAAGGCCTTTACCGCCTGGGTCGAGGCCCGCACGCCCGCGGGGCGCTGGGCGAAGCCGGATGAACTCGGCGGCGCGGTGGTGTTCCTGGCCTCGGATGCCGCCGCCTATGTGAACGGCCACGTGCTGGCAGTGGACGGGGGCATTTCGGTTTCGCTGTGAGGCCGACCCCAGCCACTGCCGCCCCAACTCCCGTCATTGCGCTCGCGGGAGAGGACGCTCACGCCGCCGGCGTCTTGCCCTCAAGCACTTCGGCGAACTTCGGCATGTCGATGTTGCCGCCTGACAGGATCACGCCAACGCGCTGGCCCTTCATGGTCTGGCGCTCCTTGAGCAGCGCGGCCAACGGTGCGGCGCCCGCGCCCTCTGCGATGGTGTGGCAGCAGCGGAAATAGAGCCGCACGCTTTCCGCGATCTCGTCGTCGCTCACCGTCACGATGCGGTCCGTGCCGCGCTGGATGTGACCGAAGGCCTCCGGGTTCACCACGCGCACGGCCATGCCGTCAGCGAAACTCGAAGCCGTGTTGGTGGAGACGGGCTTGCCCGCGGCGAAGGACAGCGCCATGGCATTGGCCCCTTCCGCCACCACGCCGATCACCTTCGTCTTCAGCCCCAGCATGTCGCGTGCGGCGATGGTGCCGACGATGCCGGAGCCCATGCCGATGGGCACATATACGGCGTCGAGTTCCCCTGCCGCGCGGAACAGCTCATGGGCATAGGTGCTCACCCCCATGACGAGTTCCTTGCCGAAGGAGGGGATGAAATCCAGGCTGCGCTGCTTCGCGATGTCCATGGCGGTTTCGCGCGCGGCGTCGAAGTCGTGGCCGGTCTCGATCAGCTCCGCGCCCAGGGCCCGCATCGCTGCATTCTTTTCCGGAGAATTGCCGATGGGGCAGACGATGGTGGACCTGATGCCCACGCGCGCGGCCGCAAAGGGAATGGACTGGCCATGGTTGCCGCGCGTGGCGGTGATCACGCCATTGGTTTCGCCCCGGTCCTTGCGCATCTTCATGTGCACGAGGCCGCCCCGCACCTTGAAGGCGCCGGTGGGCGTGTGGTTCTCGTGCTTCACCCAGGTCTCGCAGCCTGTAGCCTCCTTCAGCAGCGGCCAGGCATATTGCGGGGTGGGCGGCATGGCGGCATAGACGATGCGCTGTGCGCCTTCGAGTTCATCCGATGTGTACATGGAGCCGAGTAAGGCCCAAGCCCCGGGCATGGTCAACCTTGACTCCTGCATCGCACCATGTTTCGTGCGCGGAACCAGAAGAATCAGACGGGGAGTGACGCATGACAACGGCCTTCATGTTTCCGGGCCAGGGCAGCCAGGCCGTCGGCATGGGGAAGGCGCTGGCCGACGCAAGCGCCGCGGCGCGCGAAGTGTTTGGCACGGTGGACGAGGCGCTGGGCCAGAATCTGTCGCGCCTGATGTTCGCGGGGCCGGACGAGGCGCTGCTGCTGACATCCAATGCCCAGCCGGCGATCATGGCGGTGAGTCTGGCCCTGGTGGCCCTGCTGGAGAAAGAGGCCGGCATCCGCCTGTCGGAGCGCGCGTCCTTCGTTGCCGGGCACAGTTTGGGCGAATATTCGGCGCTGTCGGCTGTGGGCAGTTTCGGGCTGGCGCAAACCGCGCGGCTGCTGCGGCTGCGCGGCGATGCGATGCAATCCGCCGTGCCCGCCGGTCAGGGCGCGATGGCCGCGCTGCTGGGCCTTGATCTGGATGTGGTGGAAAAGCTGGTGGCAGAGGCAGCGCAGGGCGAAATATGCGCCGCCGCCAATGACAATGCGCCGGGGCAGGTGGTGATTTCCGGCCATGCGGCCGCGGTTGACCGGGCCATTGTGCTGGCCAAGGCCGCCGGCGCGCGTCGTGCGATGCCCCTTTCTGTCTCTGCCCCTTTCCATTGCGCGCTGATGGGTCCGGCCGCCGACGCCATGGCCAGGGCGCTGGCGGAAGCCGCCATTCTGGCGCCGACGGTGCCGGTGGTGGCCAATGTCACCGCCTCTGCCATCACCACGCCCGACGAGATCCGCCGCCTGCTGGTGGAGCAGGTGACGGGCCGGGTGCGCTGGCGCGAATCCATCGGCTGGATGGCGGACAATGGCGTCACGCAGATGGTGGAACTGGGCGGCAAGGTGGTTGGCCCGATGGTAAAGCGCATTGCGCCCGAAGTGACGGTGCTGTCGGTTGCCGGGCCGGAAGATGTGGATGCGCTGCTGAAGCTGCTGTAAAAAAACGGGATTGAGGGATCGGCATGTTTGACCTGAGTGGAAAGACCGCGCTGGTAACCGGCGCAAGCGGCGGCATCGGCGGGGCGATTGCCCGCGCACTGAAGGCGCGCGGCGCGCGGCTGGCGCTGTCGGGCACAAGGGCCGAAGCGCTGGAGGCGCTGGCGCAGGAACTGGGCGGGGCCACCGTGCTGCCCTGCCGGCTGGACGTGTCGGCGGAGGTGGAGGCGCTGGTGCCCGATGCGGTGGCGGCGCTGGGCCAGCTCGACATTCTGGTGAACAATGCCGGCATCACGCGCGATGGGCTGGCGATGCGCATGAAGGACGAGGACTGGTCCGCGGTGCTGACGGTCGATCTGGAGGCCGGCTTTCGCCTGTCGCGCGCGGCGCTCCGCCCGATGATGAAGGCGCGGCACGGCCGCATCATCGCGATCAGCTCGGTTGTCGGCTCCATCGGTAATCCGGGGCAGGCCAATTACGCAGCCGCCAAGGCCGGCCTTCAGGGCATGACCCGCAGCCTTGCAGCCGAGGTCGGCTCGCGCGGGGTTACCGTGAACTGTGTTGCGCCGGGCTTCATCCGTTCGGCGATGACGGACGCGCTGAACGAGAGCCAGCAGGCCGCCATGTATGCGCGCATACCGGCCGGGCGATTTGGCGAGGGGGCGGATGTGGCGGCGGCGGTCGTCTGGCTGGCCAGTGATGAAGGCGCTTATGTCACGGGGCAGACAATCCATGTGAACGGTGGCATGTACATGGGGTGAGGGGGCGGGGGCGCTTGCAAGCTTTGCGCCGCGCGGCTATCCCCACGGGGCACCATAAGCGGGCATGACCCGGACAAGAAGGGCGTTGAAACATGAGCGATATCGCAGAGCGGGTGAAGAAAATCGTTGTCGAGCATCTGGGCGTTGACGCCGACAAGGTGACCGAGGAAGCCAGTTTCATCGACGATCTGGGCGCGGACAGCCTCGACACCGTCGAGCTGGTGATGGCTTTCGAGGACGAGTTCGGCGTGGAAATCCCGGACGACGCGGCCGAGAAAATTCTCACCGTGAAGGATGCGATCAGCTTCATCGCGGCGAACGGCAAGTAGGTTTCGCGGGTAAACCCGTCCGGGGTCGGCGGATTTCTGCCGGGGCGGTTTGCTGTGGATGCGGCTCCGGGGCTTGGCGCTCCGGGGCCGTATCGCTATTCCTGTCTGCCGGAACGCCTTAAATGGCATGAACGACAGGGGAAACGCCGGTCACAAGGCCGGCACAACAGGGAGTGAAGGCGGATGCGCCGAGTAGTCGTCACAGGCCTGGGGCTGGTCACGCCGTTGGGCGCGTCGGTCAAAACCGCGTGGGAGCGGCTGATCGCCGGCCAGTCGGGCGCGGCCACCATCACGCGCTTTGACGCGAGCGACTATGCCTGCACCATCGCGTGCGAGGTGAAGCCGGAGGATTTTGATCCGAATCTCCGGGTCGATCACAAGATTCAGCGGCAGGTCGATCCCTTCATCATCTATGGCATCGACGCCGCCAGCCAGGCGCTGGAAGATGCCGGTCTCACCGGCATGAGCGAGGAGGAGCGGCTGCGCGCCGGCACGCTCATCGGTTCGGGCATCGGCGGCCTGCCCGGCATCGCCAGCGAATCCATCGTGCTGCACGAACGCGGGCCGCGCCGCGTGTCGCCGCATTTCGTGCATGGCCGGCTCATCAATCTGGTTTCCGGCCAGGTTTCCATCAAATATGGCCTGATGGGGCCGAACCATGCGGTTGTCACCGCCTGCTCCACCGGTGCCCATGCCATTGGCGACGCCGCGCGGCTGATCGCGCTGGACGATGCCGATGTGATGCTGGCCGGCGGCGCGGAAGGCGCCATCTGCCCGCTGGGCATCGCCGGATTCGCGCAGGCGCGGGCGCTTTCCACCGGCTACAACGACGAACCCACCCGCGCCAGCCGCCCGTGGGACAGGGGCCGCGACGGTTTCGTGATGGGCGAGGGTGCCGGCGTTGTCGTGCTGGAGGAATATGAGCGCGCGAAGGCGCGCGGCGCGAAAATCTATGGCGAAGTCGTGGGCTATGGCCTGACGGGCGACGCCTATCATGTCACCGCCCCGCACCCCGAAGGCCTTGGCGCGTTCCGCTCCATGCAGATGGCACTGAAGCGGGCGGGCATGAACCCGGACGCGATCGATTATGTGAACGCGCACGGCACCTCCACGCCGATGGGGGACGAGCTGGAACTGGGAGCGGTGAAGCGGCTGTTCGGCCCGGCCATCGCCGGCATCTCCATGAGCAGCACCAAATCCGCCATCGGCCATCTGCTGGGCGGCGCGGGCGCGGTGGAAAGCATTTTCTGCCTGCTGGCCATGCGCGACGGTATCGTGCCGCCGACGCTCAACCTCGACGATCCGTGCGAGGGGGCCGAAGGCGTCGATCTGGTGCCGCTCAAGGCCAGGGAACGCACCGTCAACGCCGTGCTCAACAACAGTTTCGGCTTTGGCGGCACCAACGCCACCCTCGTCTTCCGCAAGGTCTGATCCGCATGTCCGGCCCGATTGCCGGCCAGCCGCGCTGGGTGGTGTGGGGGGCCATTCTGGTCATCATGGCGCTGCTGGCGGGCAGCCTGTGGACGGCGACCATGTGGCGGCGGATGCCCATGCCGGGGGCCGGGCGAATCGAGGTGGAAATCCCGCGCGGGGCCGGCATCGGCGAAGCGGCCGGGCGGCTGGAAGCCGCGGGCGTCGTCGATTCGGCCGAACTGTTCGAACTGCTCGCCCGCACGCTGGGCGGCGGCCGCGACATCCAATATGGCACCTATGCCTTTTTCGAGGGCGAGGGCTGGGCCAGCATCCTGGAGCGGATGCAGCGCGGCGACACGGTGATTGTCCGCATCCCCATCCCCGAAGGCATGCCGGGCGCGATGGTGGCGGACCGGGTGAATGCGGTCGGCCGGCTGCAAGGCCGGGTGGAGCCACCGGCCGAAGGCTCGGTGCTGCCGGCGACCTATGAGGCGAAGATCGGCGAGGAACGCGCCGCCGTCATCGCCCGGATGCAGGCGGCGATGGAGCGGGAGCTGGACGCTTTGTGGGAAGCGCGCAGCGCGCATGTCGCGGTGAAAAGCAAGGCGGAGGCGGTGACGCTGGCCTCCATCGTCGAAAAGGAGACCGCCGACCCGTCTGAACGGCGGCGGATCGCCGGGCTATACACCAACCGGCTGAAGCAGGGCATGCGGCTGGAAGCCGACCCGACGGTGATTTACCCGGTGACCAAGGGCAGGCCGCTGGGGCGGCGCATCCGCGCCTCCGAACTGCGCGCGGTGAACGGCTATAACACCTATCGGATGGACGGGCTGCCCAAAGGCCCGATCACCAATCCGGGCCGCGAAAGCCTGGCCGCCGCGCTCGATCCGGAGGTGCACGACTATCTGTTCATGGTGGCCGACGGCAGCGGCGGCCATGCCTTTGCCGTCACCTATGACGAGCATCGCGCCAATGTGGACAAGTGGCGGCAATACCGGCGCGAACAAGGCCTGTAGCCGACGCTTGACCCGGCACCGGGCGAGGGCCTAACGCCCTTGGCATGACAGGCCTGCGCACGCTTTACGACAAGATCTGGGACGATCATATCGTCGCCACCCGCGACGATGGCACGGCCCTGCTGTTCATCGACCGGCACCTGATCCACGAAGTCACCTCGCCACAGGCGTTCGAAGGATTGCGCGTGGCCGGCCGGCGGCTGCGGCGGCCTGATCTCACGCTCGCCGTGCCGGACCATAATGTGCCCACCACCGCGCGGAACGTGCCGATCGAAGACCCGGAATCCGCCGCACAGCTGGCCGCACTGGAGGCCAATTGCGCCGATTTCGGCGTCGAATATGTGGAGATCGACGCGCCCGAACAGGGCATCGTGCATGTAATCGGCCCGGAACTGGGCTTTACGCTGCCGGGCATGACCATCGTGTGCGGCGACAGCCACACCTCCACCCACGGCGCGCTGGGCGCGCTGGCCTTCGGCATCGGCACGTCGGAAATCGAACATGTGTTCGCCACGCAAACCCTGCTGCTGCGCAAAAGCCGCAACATGGCCGTCACCGTCACCGGCACGCTGGGCCATGGCATCACCGCCAAGGATCTGGCGCTGGCCATCACCGGTGCGATCGGCACGGCGGGCGCCACCGGCCATGTCATCGAATATCGCGGCCCGGTGATCGAGGCGCTCTCCATGGAGGGGCGCATGACGTTGTGCAACATGGCGATCGAAGCCGGCGGCCGCGCCGGTCTGGTGGCGCCGGACGAAAAGACCTTTGCCTATGTGGCTGGCCGCCCGCGCGCACCCGCCGGTGCCGAACTGGACGCCGCCATCGCCTGGTGGCGGCAGCTGCCCGGCGACGCCGGCGCGGTTTTCGACCGTGAGGTGGTTATCGACGGCAGCGCCATCGTGCCGCTCGTCACCTGGGGCACCAGCCCGGAAGATGTGGTGGCCGTTACCGGCGTCATTCCCGATCCGGCCAGCTTTGCCGATGCGGGGAAGCGCGCGGCGGCGGAAAAATCGCTCGCCTATATGGGCCTCACCCCCGGCACCCGCATTGAGGATGTGCCGGTGGAGCATATATTCATCGGCAGCTGCACCAACAGCCGCATCGAGGATCTGCGCGCGGCCGCCGCCATCGTGAAGGGCCGGCATGTGGCAAGCGGCATCCGCCAGGCGCTGGTCGTCCCCGGTTCCGGCCTGGTGAAACGGCAGGCCGAGGCCGAAGGGCTGGACCGCATCTTCATCGACGCCGGCTTTGACTGGCGCGAGCCGGGCTGTTCCATGTGCCTTGGCATGAACCCGGACAAGGTGCCGCCCGGCGAACGCTGCGCCAGCACATCCAACCGCAATTTCGTTGGCAGACAGGGGCCGGGCGCCCGCACCCACCTGATGAGCCCGGCGATGGCCGCCGCCGCCGCCATTACCGGCCATCTGACCGACGTGCGCCAGCTGGAGCCGGCATGACCGCCGCCATCCTGCTGGAGAATCTGGAAAAAACCTATGCTGGCGGAAAGCGCGCGCTGGAAGGCGTGTCCCTCTCCGTGCCGCGCGGCTCCATGTTCGGGCTGCTGGGGCCAAATGGCGCGGGGAAATCGACGCTCATCAACATCCTGGCCGGGCTGGTGAACAAAAGCGCCGGCCGCGCGGAAGTGTGGGGCTTCGACATCGACGTCCATCCGCGCAACGCCAAGGCATCGCTGGGCGTTGTGCCGCAGGAACTGCTGTTTGACGCCTTTTTTACCCCGTTTGAAACGCTGGAAATGCAGGCCGGCCTGTTCGGCGTGCCACCGCGCAAGCGCCGCTCCATGGAATTGCTGAAAAAGGTGCGGCTGGACGACAAGGCGCATGTCTATGCCCGCACGCTCTCGGGCGGCATGAAGCGCCGGCTGCTGATCGCCAAGGCATTGGTGCACAGCCCGCCCATCATCATCCTCGACGAGCCGACCGCCGGTGTTGATATCGAGCTTCGGCAGATGCTGTGGGAATATGTGCGCGAGCTGCATGCCGAGGGCACGACCGTTGTGCTGACAACCCATTATCTGGAAGAAGCCGAGGAATTGTGCGACCGCATCGCCATCGTGAACCATGGCCGCATCGTGGCGGACACCGACAAGGGCACGCTGCTGGCGCAGGCGCGCGATAAGCGCGTGGTTGTCACGCTGGAGCAGCCGATCAGCGTGGCGCCCGCCATCACCGGCGCGACCCGCACCGAACTCCTCTCCGGCAACCGGCTGGATATCCTGTATGACAAGGGGCTGGTGCATGCCGGCACCGTGCTGGCGCAGATCACGGCGGCGGGCCTTGCCATCGTGGACGTCTCCACGCGCGAAGCGGATCTGGAAGATGTGTTTCTGGAGTTGACGGCCGCGCGGGCCGGCAGATGAGGGCGGGCGGATGACGGTCGGGCCGATCGAAGCCGATGTCATCGTCGTCGGTTCGGGGGCGGCGGGGCTGACCACCGCGCTCAATCTGGCGGCCGGCGCGAAGGTGCTGCTGCTGTCCAAGGCGGATATTTCCGCCGGCTCCACCAGCTGGGCGCAGGGCGGCATCGCCGCCGTGCTGGACGAGGGCGACACGTTTGAATCCCATATCGAGGACACGATGGTGGCCGGCGCCGGGCTGAATGATCGCCGCGCGGTTGAATATGTCGTGGAACATGCCGCTGCGGCGATCGAGCGGCTGGCCGCGCTTGGCGTGCCCTTCAATCCGGGCGAAACCGTCTCTGAACGCTGGCATCTGACGCGGGAGGGCGGGCATAGTGCGCGCCGCATCGTGCATGTGGATGACGCGACCGGCTGGGCGGTGCAGAAGGCGCTGGAGAAAGCGGCGATCGCCACGCCCGGCATCCGTTTCCTGCCGGACCATGTCGCCATCGACATCATCACCGAGCGGCACGCGGAAGGCCATGGCTTTGCCGAACGCCGCGCGCTCGGCCTTTATGCGCTGGACCGCCGGAGCGGCCGGGTGCGGCGCATCCTGGCGAAGGCGGTGGTGCTGGCCACCGGTGGCGCGTCGCGGGTCTATCGCTTCTCCACCAACCCGGATGGGTCCACCGGAGACGGCATCGCCATGGCCTGGCGCGCGGGCTGCCGTGTTTCCAACATGGAATTCAACCAGTTCCACCCCACATGCCTCTATCACCCGCAGGTCAAGAATTTCCTGATTACCGAGGCCATGCGCGGCGAGGGGGGGATCCTAAGGCTGCCGCCCGCGGCGGATGCCGCAGACCAGCCGGGCACGGCCTTCATGGCCTCCTATGACCAGCGCCTTGAACTGGCCCCGCGCGACGTGGTGGCCCGCGCCATCGATGCAGAGATGAAGCGGCTCGGTCTGGCGCATGTGCTGCTGGACATGACGCACAAGCCCGCCGGCTTTGTGGAGGAACATTTCCCCACCATCGTGAAGCGGCTGCGCGAGCTGGGGATAGACCCCGTCACCCAGCCCATCCCCGTGGTGCCCGCCGCGCATTACAGCTGCGGCGGCGTGCTGGTCGATCTGCATGGCCGCACCGATCTCGCCGGCCTTTATGCCGTGGGCGAGGTCAGCCAGTCGGGCCTGCACGGCGCCAACCGGCTCGCTTCCAACAGCCTGCTGGAATGTCTGGTGTTCGGCGCGTCGGCGGCCGACGACATCCTCGCCCGCCTGCCCGTTACACCGCCGCCCGTTCCCATCCGCAAATGGGATGAAAGCCGCGTCACCTCGTCTGACGAAGAGGTGGTGGTGGCGCATAACTGGGACGAGCTGCGCCGCTTCATGTGGGATTATGTCGGCATCGTCCGCACCGACCGGCGGCTGGAGCGCGCCGCGCATCGTGTGGCGCTGCTGCGGCAGGAAATCGCTGATTATTATGGTAATTTCCGCGTGACGCCCGATCTGCTGGAGCTGCGGAATCTGGTCGAAGTGGCGGACCTTATCGTGCGGTCGGCGCGCGCGCGCAAGGAATCGCGTGGCCTTCACTACACGACCGACTATCCCGAACAGACGAATCCGCCGCGCGATACGATTCTCTATCCGACCCTGGATTGACCGGGGCGGGCCAGCGGCCAAGGGGGCATTGATGGGCGACAGCATGGAAACGCTGGTTTCAATCGTGATACCGGCTTTCAACCGCGAAAGCAGCATTGTCGCCGCGGTGGAAAGCGTGCTGCGCCAGAGCTGGACCGATATCGAGGTCATCGTGGTGGACGACGCCTCCACAGACGGCACGGTTGCCGCCGCCCGCACGATCAGCGATCCGCGCTTCCGCCTGATTGAAAGCGCGCGCAACGGCGGCATCTCGGCCGCCCGCAATGCCGGGATAGGGGCGGCAAAAGGCTCATGGATCGCCTTTCAGGACAGCGACGACGAGTGGCTGCCAACCAAGCTGGAAAAGCAGATGGCACGGCTGCTGGGTGCGCCCGACGATGTCATCGCCAGCTATTGCGGCTTTCTCATCCTGGATGAGCCGGGCGCCGAACGGCCGCGCGCCGGCGTGCGCTATTGTCCCGACGCCGGTTTGCGGCTGCTGGACGGGCAGATTCTGGAAACCCTGCTGGTGACCAACCCCGTCTCCACCCAGACGCTGGTCGCCCGCAAATCGGTGCTGGAAGCCGTGGGCCTGTTCGACGAGGGCCTGAAATCGCTGGTGGACTGGGATCTGGGCATCCGTCTGGCGCAGGCCGGCCGCTTCCAGTTCATCGACGAACCGCTGGTCATCCAGCGCTTTTCCGCCAATTCCATCACGAAGGACGAGAAGAAGCGCGTGCAAAGCTGGGAGCATGTGCTGCAAAAGCACAAGGCGCTGATGCAGCAGCATCCGGCCGCGCTGCTCGCCCATTATACCCGGCTTTCGGGCGGCAACCGCCGCATGGGCAACCGGGCCAAGGCGCTGGAGTTCAACCGCGCCGCCCGCGCACTGGCACCGACAGACCTGAAACTGCTGGCTCTAAGCGTCAGGCTGCGATTCGGCGGCTGAGACGGTCGGCTTTGCCGCAATCCGATCCCGCCGTCCGGGGGCGGCGCGGCGCGATCTTGCCCGCCAGGGAAAGCGCGCTAACGCTTCGGCTTCGGCTTTTGATGAATCGCGCCGTCGGGTGCGCCCGCATCGGTGCTGTGCACGCCGACCAGCGCCGGGCGCAGGGTCCAGTCGCGGATCGCCAGCGCCTTGCCGGCATCGCGCCGGCCGGCGGCGCGGTGCGCTTCCATCGTGGGGCGGGAGAATTCATAACCGCGCGCCATTCCGGCATAGGCCTTGTCGCGATAGATGATCTGCGCAATCTCGACATGCTGTTCGTGGGCGAATCCGCGCAGCACATCCAGCTCCTCCTCGCTCAGCGCGTCGAGATCGGGGTGGCAGCTGTCCAGCACGCGGCGCACCACCATGCGAACCGGCGACAGGCCCATTTCCAGATTGGTGTTGAGCCGGGTGCGGCTGGAATAGCGGATGTCCTGCGCGCGGATGTCGGCATCCATCAGCGTCTGCGGGAAAGGGCCTTTCGCCGGGAACAGGTCCACCTGGAAGATATTCTTGTCAAACTCGCTGCCTTCATCCAGCACATGCTGCAACGGCGCGTTGGAGGCAATGCCGCCATCCCAATACCAGTCCTCGCCGATCTTCACCGGCGGGAATCCCGGCGGCAGCGCGCCGGACGACATCACATGGTCGGCCGTGATGCGGCACTGATCCGGCCCGCCCTTGCTGTCGAAGAAATGCATGCGCCCGGTGGTGACGCTGACCGCACCCACCGACAGGCGGGTGGGGCCATCGTTCAGCAGGTCCCAGTCCACCAGTTCGTGCAGCGTCTGGCGCAGCGGCTCGGTGTCATAATAGCTGATCGCGCCCAGGGTGCCATGCGGTTGCAGCTTGGCCGGCGGGAAGCGCGGAACGAAAAAGCCCGGCACACCCATGGTCGCAATCCAGAATGCGGCACCCTCTGACCAGAGGTCGCGCGCCGTGCCGTCGGGAATGGCAAAGCCGGGGTCCAGCGCCGAAGACACCCGCTCCCAGAAAGTGCGGAGCGCCGCCAGCCTTTTGCCCTCCGGGTTGCCGGCCAGCAGCGCGGCGTTGACCGCGCCGATGGAAATGCCGCACACCCAATCGGGCATGACGCCCATGGTCGCCAGTTCCTCGCACACGCCCAGATGATAGGCACCCAGCGCGCCGCCGCCCTGCAACACCAGCACATTCAGATGCGGCGCAGGCTCCGGCTCCGGCTTCGGCTCGGCGCAATCCATGGGATCGAGCACCATCAGGATGGGCGCGCCGGCGTCTGCCAGGGTTTCGGGCGCTTCTGGTGCTTCGGTCGCCATCACAGCCCCCCCAGCTGGCGCATCAGCGGCACCAGCCCGCTGACATCATATCCGGCGGCGGCGGCTGCTGCAACGCAATCATCCACTTTTGCCCCGCGCGACGCCTGCGCCAGCGCCCATAACAAAGTGGAGCGGGTGCCGGAGCGGCAATAGGCGAACACCGGCTTCTGATGCGCGAGGCAGGCCGACATCGCCGCCACCTGTTCGGCGGAAAAACCGCTGTGATCGACCGGGATGGCAAGATAGCCCAGCCCGGCCTGCTGCGCGGCCGCTTCGATGGACGCGCCATCCAGCGGGGCCGTCACCTCGGCATCGGGCCGGTTGTTGACGATGATGCCAAAGCCCATCGCCGCAATCGTCGCGCAATCTTCCGGCCTGATCTGCGGCGATGCCGCGAATCCCTCGCTCAACCGCCGCACATCCATCACATCGCACTCCTCAGGTCCGGCGCCAGCGCCTCTGCGCCAAGTTGCGCCATCGCGTCGGCAAAGGGAAGCACCGTCTGCCGTTCCTCGCCCAGCCGGCGAACGGCAACCGTGCCTTCCTCTGCCTCCCGGCGGCCCACGACCAGCAGCGCCGGCACTTTCGCCAGCGAATGCTCGCGCACCTTATAGTTGATTTTCTCGTTGCGAAGATCGGCCTCCGCCCGGATGCCGGCGGCGCGCAACTGCGCGACCAGCCCCTTCGCATAATCGTCCGCATCGGAAACGATGGTCGCCACCACCACCTGCACCGGCGCCAGCCACAGCGGCAGCCGCCCGGCATGATGTTCGATCAGGATGCCGATGAAGCGTTCGAAGCTGCCCAGAATCGCCCGGTGCAGCATCACCGGCCGGTGCCGTTCGCCATCCTCGCCCACATAGCTGGCGTCCAGCCGTTCCGGCAGCACGGTATCCGTCTGGATCGTCCCCACCTGCCAGGTGCGGCCGATCGCGTCGGTCAGGTGAAACTCCAGCTTGGGCGCATAGAAGGCCCCTTCACCCGGCAGTTCCTCCCAGCCAAAATCCGCCGTGTTGCGCCCCGTGGCCGCCACCGCATCGCGCAGCGACTGTTCCGACCAGTCCCACATCGCCTCGCTGCCAAAGCGTTTTTCCGGGCGCAGCGCCAGCTTGATGGCATAATCCGCAAAGCCCAGATCCCGATACACAAGGTCCAGCAGGTCCACGAAGCGCGCCACTTCCTCCACCAGCTGATCCGCCCGGCAGAAGATATGCGCATCATCCTGGGTGAACTGGCGCACGCGCATGATACCGTGCAGCGCGCCATGCGGCTCGTTGCGGTGGCAGCAGCCGAATTCGGCCATCCTGAGCGGCAGATCGCGATAGGATTTGATGCCCTGCCGGAAGATCAGCACATGCGCCGGGCAGTTCATCGGCTTCAGCGCCATCCAGTCCGCATCGTCGGAGATTATCGGGCCGTCATCGTCGATGTTCGGCACTTCATCGGGAATCACGAACATATTTTCGCGATATTTGCCCCAGTGGCCCGATTGCTCCCACTGGCGCGCGTCCATCACCTGCGGGGTCTTCACCTCCACATAATCGGCCGCGTCCAGCCGCCGGCGCATATAGGCCTCGAGCTGACGCCAGATCATATAGCCTTTGGGATGCCAGAACACGCTGCCATGCGCTTCGGCCTGAAGGTGGAACAGGTCCATCTCCTGCCCCAGCTTGCGATGGTCGCGCCTGGCGGCCTCCTCCAGCCGCAGCAGATGCGCGTCCAGCTGTTTTTTGCTCAGCCAGCCGGTGCCATAGATGCGCGACAATTGCGGATTCTTCTGGTCGCCCCGCCAATAGGCGCCGGAAACCCGCGTCAGCCGGAAGGCCGCCGGATCGAGCTTGCCGGTGGAGGGCAGGTGCGGCCCGCGGCACATGTCCATCCAGTCCCGGCCCGACCAATAGACCGACAATTCCTCGCCATCGGGCAGTTCGGCGGCCCATTGGGCCTTGAACGTCTCGCCCTGCGCCTGCCAGCGCGCGATCAGCGCATCGCGCGCCCACACTTCACGCGTCAGGGGCTTGTTGGCCGCGATGATGGCGCGCATCGCCGCCTCGATTTCCGGCAGATCATCATCGGTGAACGGCCCGCGCCCGGGCGGCGGGGCGAGATCATAATAAAAGCCGTCGTCCGTCGCCGGGCCGAAGGTGATCTGCGTGCCGGGAAAGCGCTGCTGCACGGCTTCCGCCAGCACATGCGCGAAATCATGGCGCACCAGCGCCAGCGCGTCGGCCTCGTCCTTTGCCGTTACGATGGCGAGCGCGGCGTCGGCCATGATCGGCCGCTCCAGATCCACCAGCGCGCCATCCAGCCGTGCGGCGAGCGCAGCCTTTGCCAGCCCCGCGCCGATGCCGCGCGCGACATCGCCGGCCGTTGTCCCGGCGGCGACTTCGCGCACCGAGCCATCGGGAAGCGTGAGACGAACGGGTTGGGACACGGGAAACAGCCTTCGAACAGTTGAGCCGCCACCCTAGCGGCCCCTGGCAGGACAAGGCAAGTTGCCCTGCCAGGGGCGGGTGGGGCCGACCGGCCGTGGTGCCGGCCTGGCTGTCTGCGCATTCCGTCTGCGCATCCCGTCTGCTTTTCGTGGCACATTCGCCGCCGTCAGGCAGAAAAGCGCGCTGGCCTGCTGTTGCTCGGATGGCGCTTCATTCGAAAGCAACATGCGGTTCGGCGCGATTGGCGCCCTGTTTGGGCGGGAGCTTCAGCAGGAACAGCAGTGGCAGGGCCGCCAGGGTCAGGAACATCATCAGCTTGAAGTCATTGAGATAGGAGATCATCAGCGCCTGCTCGTTAACGGCCGCGTCAAGCATCGCCGTCACCGTATCGCCTATGGAACCCAGCGCCGAGGCCATTCCCGGATCGACGGCGTTGATGCTGTCACTGGTGATGTTTTCGCCCAGCTCCATATGGTTGATCTGCACATTACGCGCCAGCAGCACCGTAACCATGGAGATGCCTGCCGAGCCGCCAAGGTTGCGGAACAGGTTTGTCAGGCTCGCACCCTCGGTGCGCAAGGGCGTCGGCAATGTTGCGAACGCCAGCATGTTGAGCGGGACGAAAATGAGCCCAAAGCCCAGCCCCTGGACGAGCCCGGTGACGATGAATGGCGTGGAGCCCATATCCAGCGTCCAGCCGCTCATCTGGTGCAACGACCAGGCGGCGATCAGCAGCCCGGCGCCCATAAGCATGCGTGGATCGGTGCCGCGGACGATCAGACGGCTGGCGATCCCCATGCTGACGAATATGCCAATGCCCCGCGGCATGAGCATCAGGCCGGTCGTGAGCACCGGATAATTATAGAGCGTTTGCAGCATCGGTGGCAGCAGCGCCAGCACCGCCGTCATCAGCACGCCGTTTACCGCCATGAAGAACAGGCCGGTCATCAGGTTGCGGTTGGAAAAAATACGCCGGTCGAACAGGGGCTCCTTGCTCGTCGCCATCTGGATGACGAACATCCATGCGGCGATGAGCATGACGATGCCTTCAATCCGCACTTCCCAGGATTCGAACCAGTCCAGCGTCTGCCCCCGATCCAGCATGAGCTGAAAGGCGCCAAGCGCAGTGGCGAGCATCGTAAAGCCGAACAGGTCGAAGCGCCGAACCCTCTTGTCATGCGAGGGCAACAGCGCCCACAGGATGGCAAAACAGGCGATGCCGATCGGCACGTTCACATAGAAGCACCAGCGCCAGTTATAATATTCGGTCAGCCAGCCGCCGACGACGGGGCCAAGGATCGGGCCAATCATCACCCCCATTCCCCACATCGCCATGGCATTGGCCTGGCGCGACTTCGGGTTGATATCCATCATCAGCGTCTGGCTGAGGGGCGCGATGAAAGCCCCGGCCACCCCCTGCATCAGGCGAAAGGCGACCATCTCGTTCAGGCTCGTTGCCATCCCGCACAGCATGGAAGCCACAACGAAGCCGAACACCGCCCACAGGAACAGCCTGCGCGAGCCGAAATAATCGGAAAGCCAGCCCGTCAGCGGAATCGCAACGGCCGAGGCGATGATATAGCTGGTCAGCACCCAGGTGATCGTGTCGGCCGTTGCACCCAGCGAGGCCTGCATGTGCGGCACGGCGACGTTGGCGATGGTCGTGTCGAGGATGTGCATGATGGTTGCCGCCATCACGCCGATCGTCAGCAGCGGCCGGTTGCGGGTATGGAGCGCCGGGCGTTCATCCTGCGAATCCTCGCTGTCGGGATTTTGCGGCCGCGCGTCGCCCGCGCCGCCCGCCGTGTCAGCGCTGGCCATCGTCGCGAACATCGACCTTCACGACGGCGCTGAGGCCCGCGATCAGCTGGCGCGGGCTCTTTTCGTCGATCGCGATACGGACAGGCACGCGCTGGGTGACCTTCACCCAGTTCCCGGTGGCGTTCTGCGCCGGCAGAACCGAGAATTGCGAGCCGGTGCCGGCACCGATGGATTCGACATGGCCCTTCAGTTTCAAATCCTTATAGGCGTCGAACGTTACTTCGGCCGGCTGCCCAACCCGCATCCTGTCGATGTCGGTTTCCTTGAAATTGGCGTCAACCCACGAGCGATCGCTCTGCACGATGGAGACGGCAGGCAGCCCGGTCATCATCATCTGGCCGACCTGCAGGCGGCTCGCCTGGCTGACAGTGCCGTCGACGGGCGCGCGTACGGCGGTACGCTTGACATCGAGTTCTGCCTTGGCGCGCTGAGCCAGCGCCGCCTGAATGGCGGCAGGCGAGCCGGACAAGGCCGATCCGCTGCCCATCTGGCTGCGGGCGCGCGCGGCGCTCGCCTGTGCGGTGGCCAGTTGTGCTTTGGCCGCTGCCAGTTCGTGCGCAGCGGTGTCGAGGCTGGCGCGCGTTGTAAAACCGCGTTTCATCAGTTCGGTCTGCCGGTCGTATGTGGCCTGCGCCAGTGCGATGTCGGCCCTTGCGCTGGCAATGTCGGCGGCCGCACCGCCGCTGTCGGTGGACAGGGTGTTGACCTGCACATGAGCGGCGGCCAGCGCCGCGTCACTTTGCTGCAAGGCGATGCGATAGGGATCGGGATCGATGCGGAACAGCAGGTCTCCGGCCTTGATCGGCTGATTTTCCCGCACGGCCACTTCCACGATACGCCCTGCGACGTCGGCAGAAATCGAAACCTTGTCCTGATTCACATAGGCGTTGTCGGTCGACACATATTGGCCCCCGGTCAGCCAGACATAGCCGGCCGCACCCGCCAGGATCAGCGGCACGCTGAGCATCAGCATTGGCCGCAGCCAGCGGCGGCGAACAGCCTGTTCCTCCCTTGCCTCCGCAGCGGCGGCATAGGCATCCGGTGGCGCGCTGCCCGGTTGCAGGGCCTGTTCCATGTTCGGTGCGTCCAGAGCGCGGCGCGGGAAGGCGGGGTGGGGGTCGATGTCAGCCATGATTGCTTGCTTGCTCGATCTCGAATTCGGTCTGGTTGGCGCCAAGATTGCTTCGGATCCGGTCGAGCGCGTCGAACAGCCTGTCACGCTCGGCCGCGTGAATCCCGTCCAATGCCACCTCGAACAGCTCGTCGGCAATCACCTCCAGCCGCTCAATGGTGGGCCGGGATTTGTCGGTGAGAAAGATCCGCCAGGCCCGCCGATCCATGGGATCGCGGCGGCGTTCGACCAGGCCGGCTTCCTCCAGGCGGTCGATCATCCGGCACAGGGAGATCGGTTCCACCTCGAGCAATTCCGCAAGCCCGCTCTGATTGATGCCCTCATTGCGTCGCAGCATGGTCAATGTTCGCCATTGCGGCCGCGTAACGCCGATCCGGCGCGCGCGTTCATCAAACTGCCGCCGCAGCAATCGGGACAGGTCACTGATACGGAATCCGAGATTGTCGGCCATGTGCGCGTAGATAGTAATGATGCTTATAAACAGCAAGATTATTTTATGTGTGAGCAAAGGCTCACCGCCGGACAGGCGACCGCACCGCGCCGGCTTTGCCTAAGCGCCTGCCAAGGTCGGGACTGGGGTGGAGTCCCGGATCCTCCTGTGGGGTGCCGGTTCGTGGAACTGCCTGATGACCCGGTCCGTCGGCGTCTGCGCCGCACAGCCATTCTGGCCGAAACCGGCACCGCCGCGCGCGCCGCCAGCCCCCGCTGGTCATCGCGCAATACCGCCTTCAAACCCTCACACCGGCTGGCTGGTCCGCAGCAGGCCGTTTCCCCACGCATATATCGCCAGCGCCAGCATGATCGGCACCGCCAGCCAATAGGGCAGTTCCGGCACCAGTTCATACAGGCCGATGCCGATCGCTGGTGCCAGCACAAAACAGGCACCGTTCACCGATGTCACCGCGCCCGCCACCGCGCCCTGCTCGCCGCGCCCCACCGCCAGCGACGATCCCGCCATAAACCCCGGCCGCGCAAAGCCAAAGCCGGCTGACGACACCGCAAAGGCAAACACCAGCGCATAAAAGCCAGGCGCAAAGGCGATCCCCGCCAGCCCGGCCGCCGCAATCACGCTCCCCCAGCGCATCATCTGCGATGGTGACAGGTTCAGCATCCGCACCAGCCCCCATTGCGCCAGCAGCGTCGCCCCCGCGCCCGCCATGAAGGTGATGGCGATCAGCTGCGTCGGCGCAATGCCGGTGCCGTCCGACATCCGGTCGATGATGAAAAACCCGATTGCCTGCCCCGTTCCCGCCTGCACCGATCCCGCCACAAAGCCGAAGATCATGAATGGCCGCACGCGCGGATCTGTCACCGAAAGCCGCTCCCGGCGGCCGGTCGCGCTGTTGGCGTCCGCCGCCGTCGCACTGGCCCCCATATTCATCGAGCCCAGCGTCGGCATGGAGGCCGGTGCCCCCCGCCCGCCCTGCGGCGCATCACCCGCCGCCGGCGCATCATCCGGCAGGCCGGTCCGGATCGCCAGCACCACGATCAGGGCGATTCCCACAAAGGCAAACATCGGCCCCGCCAGCCCCACGACCGGCAGGATGAAGATCGGGGCCACGGCCGGCCCCAAAATCGTCCCCAGCCCGAACGCGGATGCCAGCATCGCCAGCGCCGCCGTCCGCTCCGCCTGGCTCGTCCGCCCCGCGACATAGGCCTGCGCCGCCGGATTGGCCGCCGCCCCGAAAATCCCGAAAACCCCCCGCGCCACGGTAAACAGCAAAAAGGTCAGCAGCGGCGGAATCAGGCCCTTCAGTCCCGCCAGCACCACGCAGGCGCACAGCAGCATGGAAACGCCAAAGCCCGTCACCCCCACGATCATCAGCCGCCGCCGGCCGACGATATCCGATCGCCGCGCCCAGTAATGCGCCGAAAAGGTCCAGAACAGCGCCGACAAGGAGAAGATCATCGCAATCGCCAGATCCGGAATGCGGATTTCCCGCCCGATCACCGGCAGCACCGATTGCAGCGCGGTATTCCCCGCCGCCGTCACCAGCAGCGCCGAAAAAACCAGCATGAAATGCTGCCGTGGAAGCTGGGAGGAACCGTGCATCACCCCACGCTAGAACGCCCCCGCCCCGCACTCAACCGCCGAAACCTGTCAGGCGCAGCCGCGCTGCCTGATTGGCACCATTTTCGAGTGGAGCCTGTTTCCCGCAGAGACGGACGGCTGAAGCGACGCAGATTTCAGCGTCGCTGCCCATGCCGGGCTGTTGCTCATGAAGCGGCAGTCGCGCGCTCGGCGATTGCTTTTGCTGTTGCATAGTCAGCCTTGCCGTTTGATGCGCGCAGCGGCGTGTCTGTCGGATAGATGGCTTTGGGGGTTTTATAGCCTGCCAACTGCCCGCGCACATGGTCCCTGATCGCCTGTTCGTCGAACGGGACGCCCGCGTTCAGATGCACGACGGCGGTGACGGCCTGGCCCCATTTTTCGTTCGGCACACCCACGACCAGCGCGTCGCTGATGGCGGGGTGGGTTTTCAGAACCTCCTCCACTTCCTCGGGATATACTTTCTCGCCAGCCGTGTTGATGCACACGCTGCCACGGCCCAGCAGGGTCAGGCTGCCGTCGGCCTCTACCCGGCACCAGTCGCCCGGAATCGAATAGCGCACGCCATTGATGGTGCGGAAGGTTTTGGCGGATTTTTCGGGATCCTTATAATATCCCAATGGAATCGCACCTTTGCGGGCGATATATCCGGGCACGCCGCTTCCCGGTTGCACGATCCGGTCATTCTCGTCGAAGACATCGCAGAATTCGCCGATGCCGAATTTTGCGGTGTTCGTGCCCCCCTTTGCGGTTGTCAGCGACAGCCCGAAACCAAGCCCTTCGGAGGCGCCGAAACTGTCCATCAGTATGACCCGGGGAATATGTCTGCACAGGCCCGCCTTCACCTCTCTGCTCCACATCACGCCGGATGAGACGATGGCACCAAGGCTGGTCGTGTCCCACCGACCGGGATTCTCGTCCAGCGCGCGCAGCATCGGTCTGGCAAAGGCGTCGCCGACAATGGCGATGCTTTGCACCCTGTGCTTCTCGACGGTCTCCCACAATTCCGCAGCATCGAAGGACGGGTCCGACAGGCTGACCACGGCGCCGCCGGTCATCAGCGCGCCGATCGCGGTGATGAAGCCCGTGCCGTGCATCAGCGGACAGGCGGAAAGCGTGCGCCTGCCCGGCCCGTTCAGCGTGATCAGCGCGACATTGTCTTCCACTGTCTCCGGAACCGGGCCGGCCGGCCTCTGCGTGTCGAGCTGCGCCTTGCGCATGTCGTCATGCCGCCACATCACGCCTTTGGGCCGGCCGGTGGTTCCGCCGGTATAAATGAACAGCAGATCGTCGGGCGAGCGGGTGATGCCGAGCGCCGATCCATCGCCCTCCTGCGCGAGCGTCTCATAGGGGATGGCAAAGGGCGCGATGTCGGCGGCGTCGCCAATTTCCACAAAGCTGTGAACCTTCTCCAGCCGGTCTTTAAGCTCGACGATACAGTCGCGGAACTCCTCGCTGTAAACGATGACCTCGCTGTCGGAATCGTCGAAGATGTAGAAAACCTCTTCGGGCCGATAGCGGTAGTTGATGTTCACATGGGTCAGTCGCCCCTTGAAACAGGCTGCCATCAGCTCGCCATATTCGGTGCGGTTGCGCATGTAAAAGGCGACCTTCGCGCCGGTATCAGCGCCGCGCCGCCGCAGGGCGCGGGCGATATTGTTCGAACGCGCGGATAATTCCGGCCAGGTGACGATCCGGTCCCCGTGAATCAGCGCCGGCGCATCCCGCGGCATGACGGGTTCGATAGCATCGAGAATATCGCCCAGATTCCAGTCGATCACATCGCTTCTCCTCTCCCGGCGGGGCGGCGTCTCACGCGCACGTCTCCCGGCAGTAAATCAGGCGGCTTTGGTCCAGCCTTGCAGTGCCGCCGCCTCGGCCCGCACCGTTTCCGGCCCGCCCAGCACCTGCCGGTCAAAGCCGATCCGTTTGAACCAATAATGCAGGCCAAGCAGGTCGGTGAAGCCCATGCCGCCATGCACTTCGGTGGACGTGCGGGCGACAAATCGATGGACTTCGCCGGTGTGGGATTTCGCATGGCAGGCGACGAGCGCGGCTTCCTGGGGCATCGCGTCAAACGCATGGGCGGCATACCAGACGAGCGAGCGGCAGGGTTCATGCCGGGCGGCCATCTCGGCGCACATATGCTTCACCGCCTGGAAACTGCCGATCAGGCGGCCGAACTGTTCGCGCTGCCCGGCATATTCGACAGATTTTTCGATCATGGCCTGGCCGGCGCCAAGGCTGTCGGCGGCGAGGATCACCCGGCCGGCATCCCGCAGCCGGGCGGTTGTAACGCCGCCATCGTCGATTAATGGTTCCGCCCCGGTCCCTTCGAAACGCAATTCCCCGACGCTGCGGGTGCGATCGATGGTCGTCAGCGCGATGGTCTCCAGCCCGGGGGCTTTGGCGTCGACGAGGTGCAGCCTGCCGCCGGCGTCGGCCACAATATAGGCGTCGGCACCCTCGAAATCGAGGCAGAACAAGGCGGTGCCGTTGAGCTTGCCGGCGGTGGAAGCAACCCCCGCGCCGTCGCGCGCTTCGATGGTCTCGGCAATCGCGACACCAATGCGCGCCGCGCCGCTTGTGATCTTCGGCAGCCACCGGGCCTTTTGCGCCGCGCTGCCGGCCTCGCTCAGCGCGATCGGGGCCAGAACATGACTGGCAAGAAAGGGCACCGGGGCAACCGCATAGGCGAGCTGTTCCGCGACCACCGCCGCGTCCAGCAGGGTCATGCCGAGGCCGCCATAGGCTTCGGGAACCAGCATCCCGGCTATTCCCAGTGCGTGCAGCGCGTGCAGCACCTTGTCGCTGAACGTGCTGTCCCGGTCCGCACATTCGCGGACATGGTCGAGCGGGCAGTGATCGGCAAGGCAGCGCGAAACCGCGTCGCGCAGCATCCGCTGGTCCTGCGAAAGTCCGAAATCCATCAGTCTGCCCCCTGCTTCTGACGTGCCATGCCGGTGGATTTCTGCCCCGCATCCGGAATCTTCGCCACTTTCGGCTCGCGCGGCATGTCGAGGCCGCGTTCGGCGATGATATTCTTCTGGATCTGCGCGGTTCCGCCGCCGATGATGAGGCCGAGCTGGAACATATAATTCCATTGCCACGCCCCCCGGTCGCGTTCGCGCGGGCTGTGGTGATAGAGAATGCCCAGTTCGCCCAAAGCATCGATTGCCAGCGCGGAAATCTGGTGCGCCAGCTCACAGCTTTGCAGCTTGACGATCAGCTTCGCCATGCCGCCCGGCTCTCCCCGCAGGCTGTTCGACAGGATGCGCATCCCATTATATTTCATCGCCGCCACTTCGGCTTGCAGCGCCACCAGCCGGTCGCGCAGCAGCGGATTGTCGATGGCGCGATCTTGTCCGATCCGCTCTTCGCGCATCAGCGTGATCAGCGCCTGCAGCCGATTTTCGAGCGCATCTGGATCGCCCAGCATGCCGCGCTCATGGCCGAGGGTGGCGTTCGCGACGAACCAGCCCTGTCCGCGCTGGCCGACGATCTGGTCCACCGGCACGCGCACATCGGTGAAGAAGGTCTCGTTGAACTCGGCGTGCCCGGTCATCGTCTTCAGGGGGCGAACCTCGATGCCGGGCGTGTCCATCGAAAAGATCAGGTAGGAAATGCCGCTATGTTTGGGCGCGTCGGCTTCGGTCCGGACGAGGCAGAAGATCATGTCGGCCTGTTTTGCCGTGCTGGTCCAGATTTTCTGGCCATTGATGACGAATTCACCCTGTTCGACCCGCGCGCTGGTTTTGAGGTTGGCAAGGTCCGACCCGGCACCGGGTTCGGAATAGCCCTGGCACCAGACGACCTCGCCCTTCAGCGTCGGCGCGATCCAGCGCCGCTTCTGTTCCTCGGTGCCTAGCTCCAGCAGGGTCGGCACGAACATCGAGATTCCCTGATTGGCCAGCCCGCCCGGCACGCCGGCGCGTGAAAATTCCTCCGCGATGATGCGCGATTTCAATATATCCGGCTCGGCGCCATAGCCGCCATATTCCTTCGGGATCGTCCGCGCGGCATAGCCGTGCGCGATCAGCAGCTTTTGCCAGGCGACCGACGCCGGCGAGGGTCTGGCCGCCCGATCGGCAGAAGGCGGCGCCAGATGGCGGTGCGCGTCGATGAAAGCGCGCAGCTCATGGCGGAACGCATCATATTCGGGTCCATATTCGAGATCCATGGCGCTGCTATCTTTCACACAGGCGGAAAACCGGCAGGCGGAAGTCCGTCCCGATCAGTTCGAAATCCACTTCCACCGGCAGGTCGAGTTCAAGCCTCTCATGATCGCAATCAATCAGCCGCGTGGCCATGCGCACGCCCTCTTCCAGTTCCACCACCGCCGCCACAAAGGGGATTTCGTCGGCAAATGCCGGGTGGAGAGCCTGGTGGGTGATGGTCCAGGAAAAGAGGATGCCTTTGCCGCTGCTGCGTTCCCAGGAAAATTCCGGCGAGCCGCACCCCGCGCACATATAGCGCGGCAGGTGGCGGAAGCGGCCGCAACCGCCACAACGCTGGAAATAGAGATGGCCGTCCTGGCACCGCTTCCAGAATTCCCGTTCGACCGGGTCCTGCGGGCGCGGCAGCGGCTTGGGCGGTGCTTTCTGCGCGCCATTCTGGTCCGCGCGCCGCATTTTGGGGGGCAGATCGCGCTCGTCGCTCATGCAAACCTCCTGAGGATGGCGATGCTGCCGTCGCCGAGATCGCCCCATCCGGTTACCAGCCCGGTCTGCGCCCCCGGCACCTGACGCTCGCCGCAGTCGTGGCGCAGTTGGCGCACGGCCTCCACGATATGATTGAGGCCCCAGACATGCGCTTCGCTCAGCAGGCCGCCATGGGTGTTGATCGGAAAGCGTCCGCCCAGCTCGATCTGGCCATTGGCGACGAATTCGGATTGTCCGCCCGGTTCGCAATAGCCCAGCGCTTCGAGTTGCAGCAATACGACATAGGTGAAGCAATCATAGATTTGCAGAAAGTCCATGTCCGCGCGGGTGACGCCGGCCATGTCGAAGGCGCGCGGGGCGGCATAGCTGAGACCGATCTTGAAGGGGTCGGGCCGGGACGGGATGTCGTCGGCGGGATAGGGGTGGCCTTCGGCGGCGCCGGCGATGCTGACGGGCACATGCGGCATGTCTCTGGCCCGATCCATGCGCGAGATGACGACCGCGCAGGCGCCATCGGTTTCAAGGCAGCAGTCGTAGAGGCGGAAAGGCTCGGATATCCAGCGCGCCGAATGATAGGTTTGCGCATCCAGTTCGCGACCATAGGTAAAGGCGCGCGGATTCAACTGCGCATGACGGCGGCAGGTAAGCGCCACGGCCGCCATCGCATCCGCGCCGACGCCATAGAGCTTCGAATGGCGCGTCGCCAGCCAGGCATACATCTGCACCGGCAGGAACACGCCATAGGGGATATAATAGCCCTGGATGGTATTGGTCAGCGTGTTCATGTTCATCGGCCGGGTGGGCGGGGCACCCGGCTTGGGCCTGAGCGCGGAATAGCCGTTCCAGCCCAGCGTTACGAGCACATGATCGCAAAGGCCGCTGGCGATTGCCATTGCCGCATTCTGCAGCGCCGTCGTCGGACTGGCGCCGCCCATATGCACGGTGGCCGCATAGCGCAGCACATCGATGCCGAGATTGGCGGCCATTTCCTCCGACGTCGTATAGATCGGCGGTGGCACCATGCCGTCGATATCGGATGGCTTCAGCCCGGCATCGGCGATGGCCCGGCGCGACGCGTCGAGCATCATGTCCACCGCGGTGCGTTCGGTGCCCTTGACGAATGCGGTTTCGCCCACGCCGGTTATGGCGGCTTTGTCGGCAAAGGAAATGCTGTGTGAACGGTTCATGCCGCGTCCCTGTCTTGCCGCCGGTCAGGCATAGAATCTGGCAGCGGCCAGCGCCCTTTCGGCCCCCTCCACCAGATCGCGCATCACCTCCGCGGCCGGGCGGATCGCGCCGATCAGGCCGATGCCCTGACCCGCGAAGCCGGGGTAGATGTCCTTGCGCTCAGCCTTGATGCCCGCGGCCATGACCGGCCCTGAAATCATCGACTGGTAGGGCATGGGAAGCGGCTCCTTGCCCGCCGCAACCCAGGCATCGGCCCATTTGTTGCGGATCATGCGCGCCGGCTTGCCGGTCAGCGAGCGGCTGACGACCGTATCCGCATCAACGCTTTCGACGATTGCCTCCTTCTGGAACCGTTCGATGCCGGCTTCATCGGTTGCCAGGAACGCCGAGCCGATCCACGCGCCATCGGCTCCCAGCATCATCGCCGCGGCGACCCCGCGGCCATCGGCGATTCCGCCCGCACCGATCACCGGCACCCGATCGCCCACCGCATCAACCACCTGCGGAATCAGCGAGAAGGTTCCGATGGGGGAATTGTGGCCGCCGCCATCATGACCCTGCGCCACAATCAGGTCGATGCCGGAATCGACCACCTGCCGGGCGTGCTTCACCTTGCCGATGACCGCCATGACCTTGGTGCCATTGGCATGAAGCCGGTCCATCCATGGTTCGGGATTGCCAAGGCCCGCGGCATAGACCGGCACCTTTTCCTCGATCACCACTTCCATCTGCGCCTCGAAAAATTCCCGCGAGAACAGTTGCGGCCCGCGCTTGCCCATTTCCGGCGCGCCCGCCGCGCGCATGGCCATGGCGGCATCGACGGCGGGCAGATGCTCGCGCTCCATGAACTCGCGGGTGAACTGCCGGTAGTCGTCGAGCAGGGCCATCGGGTTTTCCGGCGCGCCGCCGCTTTGCGGTGCCGAACCGCGCCGGACGGAGGCCGGCAGCAGCGTATCGACCCCGAACGGCTTGTCGGTCATCTCGCGGGTCTGGCGGATCCAGCTGCGCAACTGGTCCGGCGAGCAGGCCGCCGCGCCGAGAACGCCAAGCCCCCCGGCATTGGATACCGCGGCTGCGAGCGCGGGAACGCTCGCCCCGCCCATTCCGGCCAGAAGGATCGGATATTCGATCCCGAGAATCTCACAGATGCGGCTTTTGAGCGCCATTATTCTGCCTCCTCCATCCCGCGCCTTTTTACCGGCGCCCGTTTTTATATCTGCTGTTATATCTGCTATAATCTGCTCTGTTATATCTGGCCTGTTATATCTGGCCCCACCGGACCTTCTGGGATACGAGCTCGGGGCTTCTTTCGGCAAGATAGGTGGCCGAGCCGGCCACCAGACGGGCCATGGCGTGCCGGGCCGCGACGGCATCGCCGGTGCGCACGGCTTCGAGCACATGGCGCAGGAATCGCAGCTGGACCGCCCGTTCCTGCGCCGAATAGCCCAGCGAGCGCGAGAATTCGCGGGTCAGCAAATGCATGGTGGAGGTCAGCAGGCCGAAGAGCGGATTGCCGCTGGCCCAGCCGAGCATGTCGTGAAAGCGGCGGTTCAGCTCCTCGAACCGGCTTCCGGCCGCATTATGCTCCAGCTCGTTCAGGCAATCGGCAAGCGCGCTCAGATCGGCCGTGGTCGCGCGCTGCGCAGCATAGGCCGCAACATCGGGCGCGATCGCCTCGCGCAATTCCAGCAGGCCCCTCAGGTCCGCCTCCATGAAATGCAGGATCAGCGAGAAACTGCTGGCGAAATCGCCGGTTTGCGGGCGCGCCACCACCGGCCCGCCGCCGCGGCCCAATTGCAGATGGATGACACCCTGAAGTTCAAGAAAGCGGAGCGCTTCGCGCAGGGTCGCCCTGGCGACTTCATAGCGCGCCAGCATCTCGTCCTCGCGCGGCAACCGGTCGCCGGCCACATGGGCGCCGGCTTCGATATCGCGAACAATGTCCTGCGCAAGCGTCAGCGCACGCTTGGTTTTTTTCGCGTCATCGACCTTCGGCTGCATCTCTGGGAGTCGCTCCTTTGATGGAATGCTTATAAGGGTTAATCCGTTGATATGTCCAGCGTCCATGTATAAAGTCCATGGCGCGACTCAAGGTGGTGAAAAACAGTATAAGGTTTCTTGACCCACCAGCGCGAAACATTTACCGTTCCGGATAGTGGCGGATCTGCCGGATGGGGATGGAGCCTGATGGGACGGGGCCGGATGGGGCAGGCCAGGGCCTGACGGGGATGGAGGACAGGACATGAGCACCGACACGATAGAGCCGGATATGATGGAGCCGGACACGGCCGAAAAAATCGCGACCATTCCGATCGGGGATATCGATGTCGCGCGGCCGAGCCTTTATCAGAAGGATACGATCGGCCTGTTCTTCGACCGGCTGCGCAAGGAGGAGCCGGTCCATTATTGCCGCGAAAGCTATGTCGGGCCTTATTGGTCGATCACCAAGTTCAACGACATCATGGCTGTAGAAACCAACCACAAGGTCTTTTCGTCGGAGGCGAAGCTCGGCGGCATCGCCATTCAGGACATGCATTCGGTGGAAGGCGCGCTTGAGCTTGAAATGTTCATCGCCATGGACCCGCCCAAGCATGACCAGCAGCGAAAGGCGGTCAGCCCCGCGGTCGCGCCGTCCAATCTGCTGTTGCTTGAGCCGACAATCCGCGAACGGGCGTGCCAGATCCTCGATGATCTGCCGGTGGGCGAGGATATTGACTGGGTCGACAAGGTCTCGATCGAATTGACCACCATGACGCTTGCAACCCTGTTCGACTTCCCGTGGGAGGAGCGGCGCAAGCTCACGCGCTGGTCCGACATCACAACGGCCGCACCGGAAACCGGCATCGTTGAATCCTATGAGGCGCGGCGCCAGGAGCTCATCGAATGCGCGATGTATTTCAAGGGCCTGTGGGACCAGCGCGTCAATGAGGAACCAAAGAATGACCTGATTTCCATCATGGCGCATTCGCCGGCGACACAGAATATGCCCTTCCTTGAATTTCTGGGCAATCTGCTGCTGCTGATCGTGGGCGGCAATGACACAACGCGCAATTCGATCAGCGGCGGTGTGCTGGCGCTCAATCAGAACCCCGATGAATATCGCAAGCTGAATGACGATCCATCGCTGATCGCCAGCATGGTGCCGGAGATCATCCGCTGGCAGACGCCGCTGACCCATATGCGCCGCACGGCGTTGCAGGACTGGGAGATTGGCGGCAAACAGATCCGCAAGGGCGAGAAGGTGGTGATGTGGTATCTGTCGGGCAACCGCGATGATACGGTCATCGACCGGGCTGACCAGTTCATCATCGACCGCCAGAACCCGCGCCATCATCTGTCCTTCGGCTTTGGCATCCATCGCTGCATGGGCAACAGGCTGGCGGAACTGCAATTGCGGATCGTCTGGGAAGAGATTCACAAGCGTTTCAGGAAAATCGAAGTGACCGGCGAGCCGGAGCGCCTGCTCTCGAACTTTGTGCGGGGGATCACAAAGCTGCCGGTGCGGCTGCACGCCCGTTGATGGGCTGAACCAGAAATACGGAGCTTATGATGGTCAAGGTGACGTTCGTTTCCAGCGATGGAACGCGGCGGGAAGTCGCGGTAGCCGAAGGCGAAACCGCGCGCGAAGCGGCGCTCTTCAATAATGTGCCGGGCATCGACGGCGATTGCGGCGGCGTCTGCGCCTGTGCGACCTGCCATGTCCATGTCGATCCGGCGTGGATCGACAGGGTGGGCCGCCTGGAGCAGGGCAATGCGGAGGCCGAACTCCTGCAATTTGCCGAGGGGGCCAACGAATATAGCCGGCTGGCTTGTCAGATCCCCATGCTGACCAAATTGGAGGGTTTGATTCTGCACGTTCCCGAGCAGCAATATTGACAGGATAGCGTGATACGGTGTTGTCCGTCCGGGGCGACATGATGTCGATTTTTGAACAGAGGTTTCCATGGCAACGCAGCTAGAATCCGAAGCCCATGCGAACGCAGATGCCTTTCGCACCGAAGTGCGGCAATTCCTCGCCGCAAATTTCCCCGAAGACCTCAAAGGCAAGGGCAATCTGCTTGCCGGGCTTGACGGCCCCACCAGCGAGACCGCTGTGCAGCAGCGATGGCGGGAGGCCGTGGGCGAGCGCGGCTGGGGTACGCCGACCTGGCCCAAGGAATATGGCGGGGGCGGGCTGACCAGGGCCGAGGCCAGGATCGTCGAGCAGGAATTTGCCAAGGTCGGCGCTTATAATCCGATCGGCGGAATGGGCGTGTTGATGTTCGGCCCGACCCTGCTCGAATATGGCAACGAGATGCAGAAGCGGGCGCATATCCCGCCAATCTGTCGTGGAGAGATCCGCTGGTGCCAGGGCTATTCAGAGCCGAATGCCGGATCGGACCTTGCGAATATTCAGACCTTCGCCGCCGACATGGGCGATCACTACCTCGTCAACGGCCAGAAGACCTGGACCAGCGGGGGCCAGTGGGCGGACAAATGCTTTGCCCTCGTGCGCACCGACCGATCCGACAAGCACAAGGGCATCAGCTTCCTGCTGATCGATATGGACGCACCGGGCGTCGAAGTCCGCCCGATCACCATGATCAGCGGCACCAGCCCCTTTTGCGAAACCTTCTTCACCGATGTGAAGGTGCCCAAGGCGAATCTTGTGGGCAAGGAGGGTGAGGGCTGGACCATCGGCAAGCGCTTGCTCCAGCATGAGCGCACGAATATTTCGGGCGGTGGGCGTCTTGCCGGCATGATGGACCAGAGCCTCGGCGATATCGCGAAGACATATGGCGAAACCGACGGTGATGGCGCGCTGGCCGACAAGGTGCTGCGCGACCGGATCGCCGATTTCGAGATCCGCTGGAACAGCTTCCTGCTCACCGCGCGCCGGGCGCTGGAGGAAAGCAAGGCGCAAGGCGGTGTATCGGAGATCAGCTCGGTGCTGAAGAAACTCGGCACCAGACTGAGTCAGGAGCGCAGCGAGCTGCTGATCGTGATTCGCGGCCTTCAGGGCCTCGGCTGGGAAGGCGACGCGTTCAGCGAAAGCGAGCGCGAGGATGTGCGCGGCTGGCTGTTCGGCAAGGCATCGACGATCTACGGCGGTTCGACCGAAATCCAGAACAATATCATCGCCAAGCGCGTGCTCGGCATGCTCGACCACCAGTAAGAGAGGGGGCAAAGCTCCATGGCAGTTCTCAGCGAAGAACAGGAAATGCTGCGCAACATGGCGCGCAACTGGGCCACCAACGAAAGCCCGGTTTCGGAATTCCGCAAAGTCCGCGCGGCTGGCGAACCGCAGGCCTATAACAGCGCCGCCTATGCCATGATGGCGCAGATGGGCTGGGCCGGCATCATCATTCCCGAAGCCCATGGCGGATCGGATTTCGGCTTCCTGTCGGCCGGCCTGGTGGTCGAGGAACTGGGCAAGACGCTGACCGCAAGCCCGCTGCTGGCGACAAGCATCGCGGCAAGCGCCATTCTGCTGGGCGGGAGCGACGCGCAGAAGGCCAAATGGCTTCCCCGGCTCGCCAGCGGTGAAAGCGTGGCAACGCTGGCAGTCGATGAAGGTGCGCATCACCATCCCTTGGCCATCGGGACAATAGTATCGGGCGGCAGGCTCAGCGGCCGGAAGGCCTTTGTGCCCGAAGCCCATGGCGCCAACCTCTTCATCGTCGCCGCCAGGGACGGTCTTTACCTTGTCGACAAGGGCGATGGCGTTTTACTGGCCACCCGCCGGCTCACCGACCAGCGCAGCTATGCCGATGTCGCCTTCGAAGGGGCTGCGGCCGACAAGCTCGCGGGCGGCGGCGACAGTCTGCTCGACGATGTGCTGGACCGGGCGCGGCTGCTGACGGCGGCCGAAATGCTCGGCATGGCGCAGGCCCTGTTCGACATGACGCTCGATTATCTGAAACAGCGGGTGCAGTTCGATCAGCTGCTCGCCAGCTTCCAGGCGCTGCAACATCGTATGGCCGATCTGTTCACCGACCTGGCGCAGATGCGCTCGGCGGTCGAGGCGGGCCTTCAGGCTGTTGACGCGGGCTTTGGCGTCGCCCGTTCGGCGACCGTCGCCAAGGCCGAGGCGAACCGCGTTCTGCACGCGATCAGCAATCAGGCAATCCAGCTGCACGGCGGCATCGGGATGACCGACGAATATAATGTCGGCTTCTACCTAAAGCGCGCGCGGGTGCTGGAAGCGAGCTGGGGCTCATCAGGCTATCTGAGGGACCGTTTCGCCGCATTGTCCGGTTACTGACGGAAAACAAACGCCCCGCCCGCCCACTGGGTGGCGCGCAGCCCACTATTTCGTGAACGGGGCCATATCCAGCATCCGCGGGAATGGTGCGGACCCTCTTGCCCTCCCGCTGAATGACGTCAGGGCGGACCGTTACGATATTGCGGGCGATATGACCCCCTGCAAAGCAGCCAACAATTTCCCGGTCTGGCATTCTTGTGCCAATACCCCGGTTGTCATAGCCTCCCCGCCTGCCATACTATCATGGCCCGCTCGGAGGGCATCCCCACCGGCGCCACCATGCGGGACTTTGCCGAGGCGATCACGCCAGGCTTCCGACCTCTGACCAGATTTGGAGAGCCTGATGACCCTTGTGACCGTGGATAGCCTTCGAAATCTGGCCGAGGCCACAAGCCGGCGCGCCGGCCTTCATGCCCGCCGCCCCTTCCGCCCCGCGGGGCGTGCCGCTGAAGCCTGCGGTTCCGCCCGGAAGGAGACATTGTCTCGTGGCCCGGATGATGCTCGGATGGGAAAGCGCCCCGGCCTGCGCTTGTCAGGGAAGCGGCAGTTTGCGCCGGCGGCGCGTGTGGGCCGGCAACAGCGCGCGGCGCGCTGACATGGCCGCCGGTGTGGCGCATTCGTATGTGGGTTGCACCGGGTGGCGGTAAATCTTCCAACCCCCTTCCTGCGCAGCTTCGTCGCCATTGCCGACGAAGGCTCGATGCTGTCGGCAACGGGCAAGGTCTGTATCACGCAGTCCGCCATCAGCCTCCAGGTCAAGCGGCTGGAGGAGCTGGTCCAGCAACAACTGTTCGTGCGCGATGGCGGACGGCTGTCGCTGACGCCGGCGGGCGAAACCCTGCTGGGCTATGCCCGCCGCGTGCTGGCCCTGCACGACGAGGCGCTTCAGGCGGTGGGGGGCAAGGATTTTCCCGGCTCGGTCAGGTTCGGCACGGTGCAGGATTTTGCCGAGACATTGATGACCGGCGTGCTGAAAAGCTTTGCCAGGCTGCACCCGGAGTCCGCCCTATTTGCCCGGCTGGGCGATACCGCCGAGTTGCAGGACCTGCTGGAGCGCGGCCAGCTCGATGTACTGGTGGGCTTCTCTGACAAGCAGGACCCGAAGGCTGTGCGCACGTCGGCCATGCGCTGGTATGGCGAGTTGGACCTGCCCCGACGCACGGTCATCCCGCTTGCCGTGCTGGAAAAGCCATGCCGGTTCCGCGAGGCAGCGATCCGCAGCCTGGACGCGGCGGGTATCCCGCACCGGATCGCGGTGGAGACGCCGAATCTGTCCGCCCTGCGCGCGGCCGTTGCGGCCGGGCTGGGGATTACCGCGCGGACGCCGCTGTTCCTGCGCGATTTCCGGCCGCTGGACAGCAATCTGCTGCCGCTGCTGCCGACGCTGGCCTGTATCGTCGAGACCAGGCCCGGTCGTGCGCCGGAGATCGCCCGGCTTTCCAGCCTGACCATCCAGGCGGTGGCAGCGCTGTGACCGGCGCATCCCCCAGATCAGCGCTGCTGAGGGCTGTATCAGCGAGTCCCGCTTGTCGCCCCCTGTCGGCACCGGGCGGAGTGCGACTTTACCTTGCGGGTTTTTGTCGCCGGGCTGGGCAAGCGGGGCGTGAAGGTCGATGATGAGCAGGTCTGGCGCTTTGTGCATGCCGAGGGGTGGGGCCTGAAAAAAAAAGGCCTGTTGCCCGCCGAACATCTGCACCCGAAGATCGCCCGACGGCGCGAACAATGGCTGGCCTGCTGCCGAGATGGAGCGTCAGTTATCGCGCCAGGGCGAATGCTCTATTGATTTTGTGGGCGAATGATTGGGTTCTCGAACTTGGGCAGTTCGCCGGTGGCGACCATTCTGGTCAGCAGCTCATTTGCTGTTTCTCTGACTTCTCCGGTCGTTGCTGCCAACGCGCTGAAGAGAATAATTTCGACGAAGCGAAAAAGATATTCCGAATCCTGCACGCGGTTCGTTGCCCAATCAAGAACGAGACCATATTCCATATTTGCCATGTGGCGCGTCAGATGTTCAATATTCACCCAATCGTGAAGCCCGCCCCTGGCACGAACATCTTCCAGCCATTGACTGGTGTTGCCCACCGCCATCTCCTGCAATAATAAGCGCGGATAGGGATTTGCACTGGGACTGAAATAGATTGTGGCTACGGCCTGCGCGTAATTGCGCGCTTTCAGATTGCCGCGATTCAGCACGATGGCGCGATCCAGCAGCCCCTCAAGCGTTCTGTCTGACGTTCTGAACTGGACATTCTGCCGAACCGCATCATAGACTTCGCGGATGGCGGCGCCGATCAATCGATCCCGATCACCAAAGGCATTATAGAGCGTCTTGGGTGCGACATTCGCCCTTTTGCTGATCTCGCGCATGCTGAATCCTTCCAGACCCTCCTCGTTGAGGTGTTTCCGGACTTCATAAAGGATTCGCTGGCGCCGTTCTGCCATAGCGTAGCTGCCATAAGTTGTTTTAATCTTAAGCAACGCAAACTGTTCCATGCTCTGGATTATACATTTAAATTATAATAAAAGGAAAAAATTATCTTGATAACCGGCGGCATCATATTTTCTCTAATATGGCGACGGCGGAAAGTCCCGGTGCTCCATAGACTTGCGAATAGGCCAGTCTGGCGTTTTCGACCTGCCTGTTTTCGGCCTGTCCGCGCAGTTGAAGAATATTTTCATACACCTGTCGCAGGCCGGACGCACCGATCGGTTCGCCGCAGGCGATACAGCCGCCGTCGGTATTGATGGGCAATTGCCCGCCGAACGCGGTTCGCCCTTCGGCAATCCATTGTTCCTGCTCACCGTCACGGCAAAAGCCGTTTTCGGCCATATGCATGATTTCAGCGCCGCTTTCGGTATCCTGTATCTGCGCCACATCAATGTCTTTGGGACCAAGGCCCGCCTTTTCAAAGGCGGCGCGCGACGCAAGCATGGTAGGCGTTTCACCCCGCTCGACAGAAAGAGCCGGGGAAAACACTTCAAAGCTGTTTTCAGGCCTTGTTTTCACGGCGCCAGACCGCAGCCTGACGTGATTGCGTCCCAATTCACGGGCTTTTTTCTCCGAAGCGAGGATCAGCGCCACGCCGCCCTCTGATGGGCTGCAGAACATATATTGCGTCAAGGGGTCGCTGATCATGCGGGATGCAAGGATCGCGTCTTCGTCCATCGCCGTGCGCCGCCAGGCGTGGGGCGTGCGCGAACCATTGTCGAACGCCTTGGACGCGACGCGGGCGAGCGTTCGGGCTGAAATGCCATGATCGTGCATATAGCGCTGAATCTTCATGGCGAAGAACTGGGTTGTCAACATCAGGCCGATTTCGCCATACCATTGCGGCAGCCCATATTTGTCGGGGTCCGGATTGAAGGACCCGCGGGGATGCTTGTCGAAGCCAACCGCCAGGGCCGTGTCAAACTCACCGGCCTTGATTGCCCAGTAAGCGGACAGAAGCGAAGATCCACCGGTTGCGCAGCCATTGACGACATTGATGAACTGAATACCGGTGAGGCCCATTCGCGGCATCAGGGCGTCGGCATTCCCCGAGGCTGAGGATCCCCCGAATGCGGTCTCTATATCCGGCCACGCCAGTCCGCAGTCGTCCAATGCCGACCGTGTGGCCTCGACACCAAGGTCGAGACCCGATTTGCCGTCATGTCGTCCGAACGGGTGGATGCCGGCACCTATGATATATACATCGCTCATGGGTTATGGCTCCTTTGGCTGGGGGCAAAGGCAAAAGTCGTCATCGCTGTGCCGTCGGCTCTGGCCAGCGAGATCGCAACGCAATCCATCTGCATGCCAATTTGAAGGCTCCCGGGATCGGCCTCGAGCCGGGCTTCGATCATGATGTCATCGCCGAGGCGGACATAGCCGACCCCAAAAGGCGCATAGTCTTCCGGACTGGTCACGCCGGCATAGGGCGGGTTCTTCGGCGGAATACGCTGTATGGTATAGGTCCATAAGGTGCCGCTGTGCGGAAGCTCGATCCGGTCATAGACGCCCTCCTGCTCGCCTGCGGGACAGGGAAAGACGATCTGCCCGTTCGCGCGGTTCTTGCCGGCGATCATGTGCGCCTTCCCGGCCTGATCGACTATAAACAGCTCGCTGGTCATTTCGGGTCTGCTCCACTTGTTTCACCGGTTTCAGGAGATCGGCGCAATGCGGGTGCCGAGCTCGTATTCCATATCGACCAGGCCGTTGAATTCGATCTGCCCGTCGGCAGGAAGCTGCACTTTTGTGGTCGATTTGTCTGTCTCGACTGTATGAAGTGGCGCGCCTGCTCTGCCCAGTGCGCCACTATTGATCAAGCCATTCGTTCAAAGTGGCGTGAAAATGCCGAATCTTGAGTTCCTGATATTCTGCAAGCGTGACTTTTCCGCCTGAAATGCTGCGCAACCCCAGTTGGACGGCCGGCAGGTTCAGTAAATCCTGATTGAACACTTTTGCCAGACTGCCGAGTTCGGGGGCTTTCATATAATCATCGTCCAGGCCGAGCCAGTGGATCGGCGCCGGGCGCGGACGCTGCTGTCCTTTTGGAACCGGGAGCATGAACATGACTTCGTGGATACATTGTTCCGGATGATCACCATCCGGCCGGAACCGGTAGAAGATCGGATTGTAGCTGCCCCAGGGACTGATGTTGGGAAAGATGCTGTAGTAGATGGAATCGACCAGTTCGGCGTCACACACCGCGTCGATCTCGTCGCCCATCAATGGTCGCAACTGCTCCCGCTTGGCGGCAGCGCGGCTCGCACGCGCCTCGGCCACCGGCAAGGCACCGAAAACATGCCTTGCCGATTCCATCTCGGGCGTCAGCCGGCCGGCGAACCAGTTGCAGACATGCGGGTCCGCATTGACCAGTTCGCCTTCCAGCGGCTCTGCGCGGGAATTGAAAATCCCGACCCGGCCGTCAGCCTTGGTCAGCCGGATGCGGTCCTCGCCGAGCCGCTCAAAAAAATCACCGGTTATGGGGTGACGGTAATTGGTGAAGGGGGTGGTATCGGCATGCGGATCGCCGGCAAGGTCGGTGTTGACGTGCGGGCTGGCGATGCCCTGCGGGGAAATGGCGCGCGAAAGCATGCCGAAGCTGTCATACTGCGAATTGGCGTCGCCCATCTCATAGAGGAGCGTGGGGTGCGTCGCGACCACGTGATAGGATTCCATAAAGGCTTCCTGGGCAATTTTCCAGTTGCAGGGCAGCTTCTTGGCCACATGCACGGCCTTGTAGCGCCGCTCGAACGGCAGCGTCGTCCAATGCTCGTCTATGTCCCCCAGGAAATCCTCCAGAGGCTGGGCCTTCGGGTCGGGATTGATAAAGACAAACCCACCCCAGCGGCCGGTTTTCACCTTGGTGAGAGAGTGGGTTTCTTCGGTTACGCCCGGAAAATCCCATTGGCACGGGATTTCCTTCAGCGTTCCGTCCAGCTTCCATGACCAGCCGTGAAAAGGGCATCGAAAAATCGCCAGCCCTTTCTTGTCGGCATCCAGCAGACGGCGACCCCTGTGGCGACAGGCATTGGGATAAGCGGAAAATTCGTCTTTTCCCGTCCGCACCACCACGAACGAAAGCGACGCGATGTCATAAACCAACGCATCCCCGATCTCGGGAATATCATCTTCGTGGCAAGCCAGTTGCCACACGCGTCGCCAGAGTTTTTCGACTTCGAGATCGTGGAATTCGCGACTATAATATCGCTCAACCCCGAGAGACAGCGGTGCATGATCCAGAGCGGACTGCTTTTTTAGTGCAGCCGGCACATTCCTCGAGTCCATCTTGAGGAGTTCCTGATAAGATAAACCGTTTGACCGGTTTTTTCCGGTCACTGTTTCTACCATGATCGAGACTCCTCTTACTGTAACAATGGAATGGCTATGGATTCAGTATTTCAAAGCGAGCTCCAGAAAGATTTGCCGGCCCCTATTCTGTGTGAGGGCCAGATCATCGCCCACTCCCGCACGCCGAAACGGTCGCCCCGAAGCCTGGTTGACATAGATTTTGTCGGTCAGATTATTGGCTATAAGGGAAAGACGCCAACGATCGTTCGAAGAACCGATCGAAACATTCGCGTCAAATGTAACGTAACTATCCTGCATATAATCGTTTAAGCTGGTTGCATCGGCATAATAGGATCCGCTGTAATTAGCGAGGCCGAACAGACTGAGGTCAAAACTGTCAGAAACGGGAATCTTCCAATCCAGCGACAGATTGCCGGACCATTTGGGCGCTCTGGGCGCCGCCCGGCCATTCAGGTCGATCCCGGCATTGCTGATATAGGATTTGGTAAATTCGGCATCAGTGTAGGCAACTACTGTTCCAAGAGCCAGGCCGTCCACCGGCGTGTCCCAGCGAAACTCCAGATCGCCGCCGCGTGATCGCAGTTCGCCGGCATTGCTTGTGCTATACTGGATAGCGACCGGATCGAAGCTTTGTATCTGCAGGTCTGTAAAGGTGTAGTTGAACAGGGTAAGGTTCAGTTGCATACTGTTTTGAGCCAGTGAGCTCTTCATACCCAATTCAAAGCCTTTGGCAGTCTCTGAGTCGAAGATGAGTTGGGAAAAATCGCCCGACTGAGCCATGGCACTCAACCCGCTTGAAGGCAAAGCGCTATTGTCGATCCCGCCTGATTTGAAGCCCTTCTTGTAGGAGGCATAGACCATGGCGTTGTCGTCCAGCCGGTATTTTACCGAGACTTCCGGCGAAACATTATCATCGTTGAAGTATATCTGTGGCGATACGAAGCCACTTTTGAGGAAGTTGAATGGCGGCCCGGACAAAACGGCGTGAACGAACGGCACCCGGATGCGGTTCGACTTCTCCTCCTTGGTATACCGCAGGCCGGCCGACAGCTCCAGCCGGTCTGTGGGTTCCAGCAAAATATTGCCGAAGACCGAATATGCGTCTGTCGTGGTGTAATGCTGGCGGCGCCAGTCGAAGGTAGAGCCGGTGATCGGGTCAGCCGCCAGAAAGGATATGTTGACCGCATTCTGGGCAGCTTCGAACAGGATGTCCCGATGTTCGTAAAAGGCACCAAACAGCCAGTTGAACGGACCGGTATTGTCGCTGGTGACGCGTATTTCCTGGCTGAACTGCTTGGTGCGGTTGAGGTTCAGGTCGGTACCGATCCCGACCATGCCGCCATAAGCGTAGAAATCCTGGCCGCGCGATTTGAAATCGAAATATCCGGTTACCAGCGACACGGACAAATTGTCCCGCAGCACTATGTCCGCTTTTGAGCGCAGAAGAAAGATATCCGTTTCATTGAACGGAACCCCGCCATTATTGTCCATGCCCGGCGGCGCTTTCCGGCCCAGGGGCACCGCGGAATCGGGCAGCCAGAAAACATTGCCGAACGGGTTGCAATCATAGCCGGCCGGAATGACCACACCCCCGCCCAGCACCCAGAGGGGATCGGCCACTCCGTTCGCGGCGCAATCGATCCGCGTGTGCCGGATTTCACCGTCGTTACTGTGGCCGACATAATTGGCCTTGAGATTGAGCGTGAATTCCGAACTCGGCTTCCATTCGAGCGTGCCGCGCAGATTGACGTTTTTCTCTCCCCGATAGGGATTGGCGACATTTGGTGCCCCATTATAATAAAGCTCTTCTATCTTGTTATAGCGGCCGGCAATGCGGAAGCCCAGCGTATCGCTGATCGGTCCGGAGACATAGCCTTCGACAGTATAGCCCTTTTCTTCGAACTCATAGGACCCGCGCACCGCTGCCTCGGGTGTCGACGTGGGGTCTGCGGACCGGAGCGAAATGACGCCGGCGGTCGCGCTCTTGCCGAAATAGAGGGATTGCGGGCCCTTCAGAACGTCGATCTGGGCGACATCGAAAAAGCCGGCCTGAACAATGCGCATCGAGCTGACCACAATGCCGTCGAAATCGAGCGCAACCGCACTATCGAACGCCGCGGACACATTGGAGGACCCGATCCCGCGCAGACTCACCTGGCCGCCCGAACCCGAACCACCCACCGCGATATTCAGCGTGGGAACCCGCGCTGCAAGCGCTTCCGGCTTGGTGATCTGCGACCGGACGAGCGCGTCTCCACCAATGGATGCGATGGCAATCGGCACATCCTGAAGGGCTTCATCACGCCGACGGGCGGTGACGATAATCGTTTCATTCTCCACAGCGCCCGCCGCATCCGAAGCCGCCGCCTTGCTGTCCTGCGCAAGGGCCGGAGCAGATAATCCACTCCAGGCAAGAGTGGCGACTGCACAGCCTGACAAAAAGATAGAATTCTTAAACACTGTTTATCCCTCCAGAATATTATTTATAGTTTCGCGAACTCTTTCACGCAGAACATTTTTCTGAATCTTGCCGGACGCCGTCATTGGAAACTGGCTGATGATTTCGATACGGGCAGGCGCTTTTTGTGGGGCAAGTCTCTGTTGCCGCACAAACTGGCTGATATCCTCTACGCTGGGCACCGGACAGTCCGCCCGCAGAATGAGAAAGGCGCAAACAGCCTCGCCCAGCCTGGCATCCGGCATGGAAACCACGGACGCTTCCTGAATGGCGGGATGGAGACTGAGGACATCCTCAATCTCTTTCGCGCTGAGATTCTCGCCGCCCCGGATGATCAGATCTTTCAGCCGGCCGCTGACCACGATGCTGTTCGCCGGCCCCCGGCGCGCAAGGTCGCCGGTATGAAAATAGCCGTCTTCGTCGACAGCCTTCACCGTTTCATTCCAGTCCGTATAGCCGAGGAACATGGCCGGCCCGCGCGCGAGGATTTCGCCCTCCTCGCCCGGTGCGACCTCCTGGCCATCTGCATCGACGATGCGCACATCGTAATTATAGATGCGACCATCGGTTTCGGCTGCCAGATCCGCCTGTTCGGGCCGCTGGAAACCCTGTGTGACGAGCGGGACCTCGGTGCTTCCAAAGACCCGGAAGCAGCGACAATGATCCAGCGTCTGATGCGCGCGATTGATGAGTTGGGGAGACACTTCCGCGCCTCCGCAGGCAAATTGGCGCAGACTGGGCAGGCCGGTGCCGCGCGCTTCCGCTTCGTCCAGAAGCTCTTTCAGAAAAGGCGTCGCACCGACCGTCAGGCTGGCCCCGGTGCGATTGATGAAATCAATGGCCGCCGCCTTGTCCCAGCGCGCCATGAGGGCGGTCTTGATCGGGGAATTAAAGGCCTGCTCCAGCGACGAATAGCCGGTCACATGGGTGACCGGCGACGCCATCAGCATGATGTCGCCTTCCCCCACGCCCCGCGCCTCGCGGGAATTGGCCGCCGAACGGCGCAGCGTGTTATGGCTGTGCAGCACCCCTTTGGGAACGCCGGTGGTGCCGGAGGTATACATCAGCAGCTTGACGTGATTGGGATTGACGTCGGCCGCTTCGAAGCGTTGCGGATGGCCATCCCCGACCAGCCTGGCGTAGCTCAGGGTGGCGCTGTCGCTCTCGCCCGGCCGCACCGTCACGATATGCGCCAGCGATGGCGTGCTCGCCGCAAGGCGCGCCGCCATGGCGGGATAATCGAAGCTGGCCGTGCCGCCCGGCGTGAACAGCAGGCGCGAGCCGGCGTCCTTCAGGATGAAAGCCACCTCGCGATCGCGGTAGATCGGAATGATCGGGTTGATGACCAGCCCCAGCGCGCAGCAGGCCAGATTGATGATCGCCATCTCCCGCCAGTTTGGCAGATTGGCGCTCACCACATCACCCTGGCGCAGGCCGAGCGCTGTCAGCGCCGACGCCAGCCGCCGCGCCTCCTCCACGCCCTGACGGTAGGTCAGCGCGCTGCCGTCGTCGAACCAGATGGCGACGCCGTCCGGGTCTGACCGGGCCAGGTCCATGGCATCCTGCCAGGTGGTGCGGTTTTCCCACACGCCGGTTTCGACGAGATTTTGCATCGCGTCCCGGCTGCGCCACAGCCGCCAGCCTGAAGGATCGGGCACTGCCTCCCTCACAGGGTTGAGCCTCCATCGATCACCAGTTCGAGGCCGGTGACCCAGGCCGAGAGGTCGGAGGCGAGATAGAGAACGCCATTGGCAATATCGAGCGGCCTGCCCACCCGCCCAAGCGGGTTTGCGGCATTCAGCCTGACCAGCGCCGCTTCCGCATCACCGGTCAGCGCGGCGAAATCGTCGAGCATGCGGGTATGCACCCCGCCCGGGTGCACGGAATTGCAGCGTATCCGGTCTTTGGCAGCGTGGAGCGCCACCGACTTGGTCAACGCCCGCACGGCGGCCTTCGACGCGGAATAGGCAGCCAGCTCGGCGGCGGGGCGCAGGGCTTGAATCGAACTGAGATTGATGATCGAACCGCCGTCGCCGGATTGGCGCATCAGCGGCAGCGCGGTGCGGCAGCCGAGAAACACGCTCTCCACATTGATGGTCTGCACCCGTCGCCACAAATCCAGATTGCTCTGCTCGATATTGCCGGCCGGACTGATTCCGGCATTATTGACGAGAATGTCGAGACGACCATGCTGGTCGCCAATGGTCTGGATGATGTCCTCCCATTGCGCTTGCACCGTGACGTCGAGATTGTGATAGGCGCTGCCGGCAATCGCAGCGGCGGCCTCGGGGCCAAGCTGCGGTTCAACGTCGCTGAGCAGCACCTGCGCCCCGGCTTGCGCCAGCCGGGCGGCGATTTCGCGGCCGATGCCCCGTGCCGCGCCGGTGACGAGCGCCACCTTGCCATCCAGCGAGAATAAATCCGCCATCATGCCTGCTCCCCATCCGATCCAAGGCCCGCTTCGCGCGCCGCCTGCGCACCCGCGACACGACCGAAAACAATGGCGTTGGCGATCGAATTGCCGCCGCCGATATATCGGTCGCCCAGAACGCCGCCCGACACTTCTCCGGCAGAGAAAAGCCCGGTGATGGGGCGATCGGCGCGGTCCAGAACGTGCATGTCCTCGTCCACCCGCAGACCGGTCGAGGTGAGGCAGACAATCGCCGGGCGGATTTCCGCGGCATAGAAGGGCGGTTGGGCGACGGGCTTCATCAGCGTGCCGTCCTTGTGGAACCTGCTGTCCACCCCTTTTTCGCAATCGGCATTATAGCGGGCGATCGTGGTTTCCAGCGCGGCGCTCTCGATCCCGACCCGGTCGGCGAGTTCGGCCAGACTTTGGGCCTTGATGACCTTGCCCTTCGCGATCTGTTCGTCGATCTTGTCGGTCACCCAGTTCAGCGTGATGATGCCGGCCTTGTGCGCTGCGGCATAGCGAGGCTCCGGCACGGCCGTGGCGCGCGCATGATCGTCAAAGATGGCAAAGACCGTTCCGCCAAGCTGGTCGTTCACGACGCCGGCCATCACTGCATATTCGGTGGTCTCGTCGATGAACCGGCGCCCTTCGCGGTTGACATAGACCAGCCAGCCGGGGACGAAGACTTCGAGATCGCGATAGAAGCCGGGTGTCGTCAGCAGCAGCCCGCGATTATGACCGGCAATATCCGCGCCGACCTCCTGGCCCATCAACAGGCCATCGCCGGTGCAGGTTTTGGCGGTGATCGCCCAGGTCCAGTCGCCGTGCCTGGCGGCTTCGGGATAATGGCGGTTCAGCAGCAGCCGGTTGTGACCAAAGCCACCCGTGGCGATGATGACGCTATGGGCGCTGACGGTCTCGCCATCGAGGATAACGCCGCGGACAGCCCCCTGTTCGTCCCGATGCAGCGCGGTGACGCGGCAGCCACGCGAAACGTCGACGGGGCGGCGGCTGACCTCGCGGTCCAGCGCCTCTGCCAGCGCAGCGCCATTGCCCTTGGTCTTGTGGCCCCGTGCGACGCTTTCCACACCCGAGGCGTAAAGATCGGCCGGATCATATTCGACCCCCATCGCGATGAGCCATTCGATCGCCGGGCCGGACAATTCGCACAGCCGCCTGACGATGGCCGGTTCCACCTTGTGCTGGTTCAGGGTCATATAATATTCGAACATGGCATCGACGCTGTCGTCGTTGATGCCGGCGGCCCGCTGGACGCTGGTCGGGGCGCCATAGACCACCCCGCCCGACAGGGCCGTCGATCCGCCGAGCTGGTCCGCTGCTTCCAGCAGCGCCACGCGCGCGCCGGAATCGCAGGCCGTGATGGCGGCCGCCATGCCGGCGCCGCCGCCACCGATCACGATTACATCATAGTCGTAGCTCATATCGGCACCCCGGCTCTCAGCGCTTCGAGAATTGGATTTCGAATCCATTGAGAGCCCGCAGGATCAGGCTGGGCGCATGCGTAAGCCTCTCCGGCTCGACGAGGCGTATGTCCTTCAGCCGGGCCGTCAGCTCGCGCACGGCGATGGCGATCTCGCGCCGCGCCAGCTGGGCCCCGATGCAGTGGTGGATGCCGGCGCCAAAGGCCAGATGCGATGAGGCATTGGCGCGATCCACATCGAATGTTTCGGGGCATTCATATTTTCGCTCGTCGCGGTTCGCCGATCCATAGCGAAGGTTCACCAGACTGCCTTTGGGAATGGTGACGCCGGCGATTTCGGCATCTGCCATGGTCATGCGGAACAAACCCTGGACGGGCGATTCATGACGCAGGATTTCCTCGGCGAAATTGTCGCATTTGCCCGGCTCCCTCGCGAGCAGTTCGGTCAGGTCCGGGTCCTGCGACAGGCGCACCACAGAGGCGGCGATGGCACTGGTCGTGGTTTCATTGCCGGCGACGAGCAGCTGATTGAGGATCGACAGCAGTTCCAGCGTGCTCAGCGGCGTTCCGTCAATCTCCTTGGTGACCAGGTCCGAGATCATGTCATCGAGCGGGTTCGCCCGGCGATCGGCAAAAACTTCGACGAAATAATGCTGCATTTCGACGGCGAGTTTGGCGCATTCGATTTTCCGCTCGTCGGACAGCAGCAGGCCGAGCGGCGCAACGGCGGCATCCGACCATTCCTTGAACTTGTCCCGGTGGCTGCGCGGAACGCCCAGCTGGTCGGCAATCACATACATGGGAACGGGGATTGCGAAGTCCCGCATCACCGAGAGACGTCCATCCTCGATAAAATTGTCGATCAGTTCCCTGACGACCACGACCATATACTCTTCCATCTGCCGCACGCGGCCGGCGGTAAAGGCGCGGTCGACCAGCTTGCGATAGCGGGTGTGCGAGGGCGGGTCGTTGCTGACCAACGTGTCGGGAAGGTCGCCAAAGCCTTCCTCGTCGTAGATGCGCATCACCTCGTCGGGAACGGAGCCGGGGCGAAACCCCATCTTGCTGGAAAAGACCTGCGGATCGCGGATGGCTTTCAGGCAGTCGTCGTAGCGGGTGATGATCCAGAAGCCGAGCCGCTCCGCGAAATAGGCGGGCGCCTGCTCCCGCATGCTCTTGTAAAAGGGATAGGGACATTCCAGTACCTTAGGATTCGAAAAATCCATCCGGGTGAGGTCCGTATCCTGTTCCACAGAAGTCATAGCAACCCTCTTTCTATCAATTCATTTGGCGGCGACTGCACCATCGGATTCCAGTATCAATATGTCATGCAAGACAGCCGGCCCGGTTTCCTTCCGCAATCGCGCGAAGAAGAAAGCGTGGACTGTTGGCGTCCCCGACGATGGAGATGTCGGGTCTGGTTTTCACTATGTCTGCAAATGGTTCGATTGCGGGCCGGTTGTGACTGACCATGACCGCCAATTCCGCCCGGACGCTGATTGTGCCGCCGCCGTGCAAAGGCCGCACAACCGCCCCGGAGCCGTCGAAGGACTCCACATGCGACCGCAAATACAGGCGAAAATTCCCGCGGTTCAGCCGTTCCAGCGCCGGCTCGGGTTGCAGCGCCGATTCGAGCAGATGGGCAAAGGCCTTGTGGCGGGTGACGAAGGTGACATCCGAACCGCGCTCGATCAGCGCTTCTGCCACGGCAATGCCCTCATAATGGCCGACATCATCGACGACGATCGCGCTTGCCGGGCAGCTATTATGCCGATGCTGGAAAAACGCGATCGACGAGATGGCATCGGGATGGTCGATGCCTTTCATCGGGCGGGCGGGAATGGCCATCTGCACCCCGTCCATGCGCGGATTGGAGCCGGTGGCGATGATCACATGGTCTGCGCCGAAACTGTCGATATCCGCGCCATCCAGCGGGGTGCTGAGCTGCACATCCACGCCCAGGCGATAGATTTCCGTTTCCTGCCACAGCGTGTAATCGCCGATCGCCTGATGCCGGGGGGCAAGCGCCGCGATCCTGACCTGGCCGCCAAGCCGGGGCGCCGCTTCAGCAAGGACGACGTCATGGCCCCGCAGCCGGGCCACCCGCGCCGCCTCCATGCCCGCCGGTCCGCCGCCGATGACCAGCAGCTTTCGTTTCGCGTCTGCGGGTGGCAGACGATCATCGTTCACCTCGCCTTCCCGGCCGATATAGGGATTGACCGTGCACCCCATCCGCCGTTCCGGGCCGAGCAGCATACCGACACAGCCCTGATTGCAGCCGATACAGGGGCGGATTTCCGCCTCCCTCCCCTCGCGGGTTTTGCGGATGATCGCCGGATCGGCAATATGCGCGCGCGTCATGCCGACCAGGTCCGCCGTTCCCTCGGCAATGACCTGGCTCACCTCCTCAAGCGTGCGAAACCGGCCTGTGACGATGCGTGGTACCTTAACCGCCGCAGTGACGGGTGCGCTGGTCGCCAGCTCATAGCCGGCCGGCTCGAACATGCCGCCGATCATCTTGGGAAAGGCGAAATAGCCGCCCATCGATACGTCGAGGAAATCGATCAGCCCCCTTTCTTCAAGATAGCGGGCCGCGCGGGCCGTTTCCTCCGGCGTCATGCCCCCATCCACGATTTCGGGGCTGAGACGGATGCCTACGGGATAGCCGGGCCCGACCCGCTCGCGGATGGCCGCCAGCACTTCGACGGTGAAGCGCATCCGGTTTTCGAAGCTGCCGCCATAGTCGTCCTCCCGCCGGTTGAGCATGGCGGACATGAATTGCTGCGGCAGATAGCCATGCGAGCCATGCAGCTCCACCCCGTCGATCCCGCCCCTTTTGCAGCGCTCTGCCGCCGCAGCGAAAGCTTCCACCACCTCTGCGATCCGGGACCGGCTCATCGCGATCGGCACGATACCGAGGACAGGGCTGGGAAGATCGCAGGAGGACCATGGCGGCCCGCCGTCCATCGGGATGCCGTTATGTCCGGCATGCCATAATTGCTGGAACACCCGCATGCCATGGGGCCGGATGGCCCGCATCAGCTGCTCATAGCCTTCGATTATCGAATCATCGAAATTGCAGATCGAAGCCGGGCAGCTGGGATGCACCCCCGCGATCTCGAGTATCGTCAGGCCGACGCCGCCGCGCGCCCGTTCAACATGATAGTCGATGAGACCGGGGACAATTCCACCATTGCCGAAATGCGTTGAGTGCGCGGTGCGCACCACCCTGTTCGGAATTTCAACGCCCGCGATCGAGATCGGCTCAAGAGCCTTCATGTCCTCCCCTCTCTCCGGCCGGCACCTGGTGCGCATATTCTTATTGCCGGTGAGACTACCGACAGCCGAGCCTGACTGCAAGGCTAAATATTCACTGTGATACTTTTGATGCGCGGCAGGTCGGGTCGGTGGCTATATTTCATCGCCATCCTTCGCGATGCTGTTATCAGCTGGCGATCCACCCGCGCAGCAGAGCAACGAGGGCCGGGCCGGTAAAACTCTTGCCAAGGCGGTGAAAGCGCGGCATCAAAATTATATACTAGGCTCTTTTTGGGATTGGCATGAATTTCGAACCTACCGAAGAGCAGGCGATGTACCGCGAAACCGTCGCCAGGTTTCTCGCGGACAGATATTCCGTCGGGCAGCGGCAGCGGTTTCTGGAGCAGTGTCGCGGCTATGCGCCGGCAAACTGGGCGGCACTGGCTGATCTGGGGGTGCTGGCTCTGCCAATCCCCAGGGAATTGGGCGGCCTTGGCGGCACAGCCGCGGAAATCGCCGCCGTGCAGGCAGAATTGGGCTACCGGCTGGCCGTCGAGCCATTTTCGGAGAATATTGCCATCGCTGCGGTAGCGCTCGGGCAATTCGACGACCCGAATCGGGCGCGAGCCCTGGCTGCCGAGATGCAGGCGGGAAGCAAGACCGTCGCCATTGCGCTTTCGGAAGGCACAAAGCGGTTCGAGGCTGCCGCGATCGCCAGCCGGGCGACGATCGATGGCGGGAATGTCCTGTTATCCGGCAGCAAGCAGGTCGTTTCCTATCCGGAGGCAGATTTTCTGCTTGTCAGCGCCTTACTCTCGCAGGAGGGCATTGAGAATGGTCTGATATTATTGCTGGTGCCGACAGAAAGTGAAGGCGTTTCAACCCGGCCTTACAGGCTTATCGATGGCACGATGGCTGCGGATATCCTGTTCGAAAACACGCCATTGCCATCCGAAGCAATGGTTGTGCGCGGTGCTGCCGCAAGGCGCGCGATCGACAGCATCTATGACAGCGGCGCGCGCGCGGTGGTCGCCGAGAGCCTGGGTATTTTGCGGCGGATGTTCGAGCTGACGAAAGACTATACCAATGTTCGGGTGCAATTCGGGCGTACGCTCGCCGCAAATCAGGTCGTCCGCCACCGCCTGGCTGAAATGCTCATGCATTATGAACTGGCACAAAGTGTCGTCGCCGGGCTGGGCATCGTTCCGGCGGGAACCCGTCACGCGGCAAAACTGATTTCCGCTGCCAAGGTAACGATTGCTAAAGCCTTTGATATTATTGGTAAACAGTCAATTCAGCTCCATGGGGGCATCGGATTGACGGACGAATATGAACTCTCGCACCATTATAAGCGCGGACTCACTTTGCAGCAGATGTATGGCAACAACCGGGAACATGCTCTGCGACTGGCCAGACTTTCATCGTCAACCGGTTAGCACGGATTCCACCCGTTCTGACCCGGTGTGACGGAGTCGGGAGCGGGGATGGCTTATCGAACCAGATCCTTGGAGATGACTTCGCGCTGGATTTCAGACGCGCCACCAAAAATCGTGCCCGCCAGACCATTCAGATGCCGCCCGATGATCGCCCAGCCATGTTCCGGCACCGGCGCCTGATTGGAAACCGCAAAGGCCGGACCGGCAAATTCCATCGCCGGCAGCGCATGGGACCCGAGCGCTTCCACCCCAGCCTTTTCAATCTCCTGCAGCAGTTCCGAGGCGAGTGTTTTGACGATCGAGGCGGTTGATCCCAGACGCTCCCCCGCCTGACGCTTTGCCACCTGCCGCATGTCCAGCAGCTCAAGCGCCATCACCCGCGCCTCAAGCTCGCCCAATCGAAACTGCATGTCCTTTTCGTGGATCAACAGCCTGCCCGGGGAGTCGCCGGCTTCGTTGCGCAGGATATTCCTGAAGCGCTCAAGTGCCAGGCGCGATCGAACGGATGGCGCGCCGCCGCCCCGTTCATATTCGAGAAGATATTTGGCCTGACTCCAGCCCCTGCCTTCTTCGCCAACGAGGTTTTCGACCGGCACGCGCACCGCGTCGAAAAACACCTGATTCACTTCATGATCACCGGCAAGAGTCATGATCGGTTGAACCGAAACACCCGGTGATGTCATGTCGATGAGGAGAAAGCTGATCCCCTGCTGCTGCTTTTCCTCCTGCGAGGTGCGCGCCAGCACGAAGATCATATTCGCGAAATGCGCATGGGTCGTCCAGATTTTCTCCCCGGTGACGATATAATGATCACCGTCCCGCACGGCTCTGGTTTTCAGGCTGGAAAGGTCCGAACCGGCGCCCGGCTCGGAAAAGCCCTGACACCAATAATCTTCACCCGACCGGATGCGCGGCAGATAGAATTGCCGCTGCCATGCTGAACCATATTCGCAGATGACCGGCCCCACCAGATTGATTCCCATCGGCGCGACGGCCGGCGCGCCACAAAGTGATGCCTCGCTCTCATAGATATAGCGCTGCGTGGGAGACCAGCCACATCCGCCATAGGCCTGCGGCCAGGCATAGGTAATCCAGCCCTTCTGATACAGCGCCTGATGCCATTCCCTTGACCATGGCGGATCGACGAATACGCCGGTGGACAAGCGGCTCGCGCGGCGAACATCCTCCGACAGATGCTGATGCAGGAAAGCCAGCACTTCCCGGCGAAATTCCTGATCCTCCGGGGCCAGTTCAATATCCAATGGCAACTGACCTTTCATGCTTCAGCCAGGCCCCGCCCATAGCTGCCGCCGAGCCTGAGCCTAATAATATATCGCGTATCATATTTATGGTCAAACCGGGGCCTTGCACTGGCTTTGCGAAGCGGCGCGCCGGAATATCGGCTATTTGTCGGTCCATATGGGCCGGCGTTTTGCCACAAAGGCATCGACGGCCTCAACATGATCGGCCGTGTGGTGCGACAAGGCCTGAAAAGCGGCGGACATTTCCAGAAGCGGACCCAACTTCATGTCCTGACCTTCCCGAAGAAGGCGTTTTGCCATGCGTGTCGCATGGCCGGGGTTCGCCGCGATGCGGCCGGCGATATTCAGGGCGCGATCAAGACAGGCTTCCGGCTCCACCACCTCGCTCACCAGCCCATATTCAAGCGCGGTCGCGGCATCAATCGCGTCTCCGGTCAAGGTCATGAGGCTTGCGCGCGCCATGCCGATGATGCGCGGCAGGAACCAGGCGCCGCCATCGCCCGGAATAATGCCCAGTTTGACGAAACTCTCGGCGAATGTTGCCGATTTCGAGGCTATTCGCACGTCACACATGCAGGCGAGATCAAGCCCGGCGCCAATCGCCGGCCCGTTGACCGCCGCAACCAGGGGAATTTCCAGCTCGTACAGGGAAAGCGGAATCCTTTGAATACCAAGCCGATAGCGATTGCGCAGTTCAAACGGACTGCCGGCGAACATTCCCTGCCTGGACGCCATATCCTTGACATTGCCGCCGGCGCAGAAAGCCGCGCCGGCACCGGTCAGCACGATTGCCCTGACACGATGGTCCCCGGTCATCGCGCGACAGAATTCCTCAATCTCCCTGCTGTCCTCATGCGTGGAGATGGCGTTGCGCTGCTCGGGCCGGTTGAGGGTAGCAACAACCACGGGTCCTTCGCGGGCAATCTGCAGAAATTCGCTCATCGCCAATTTTACTCCATGTTGACATTTTAGCCGGATTCGGTCTTTAGCCAAGCCATCGCTATATCCGCAACCACAATCGCGATGGATGCAGTGGGCAGTAAAACAAGCGTGCCAAACGCTTTCAGGGGGTGCGCCTCTTCCATGTTCAGTTCCTTTGCTCTTTCCGACATTCCGGAAGCGGATGAGGCGTTGCGCGCCCGCGCGCGCGACCTTGCGGCACAAGCGGTGGCCAATATGCCGATGGACCGGCGCGCGCGCTCCTGGATGGGTTTCGATGCCGAATTCAGCCGCCGGTTGGGCCACGCCGGGCTTATCGGGCTGACGCTGCCGGAAGACTATGGCGGCGGCGGGCGCGGCCCCTTCGCGCGCTTTGTGATCGTGGAAGAACTGCTTTCGGCCGGCGCGCCGGTTGCGGCCCACTGGATTGCCGAACGTCAGAGCGCGCCGCTGCTGCTGAAGTTCGGCACCGAAGCCCAGCGCCGCAAATATATTCCCGGCATCTGCCGCGGCGAGCTGTTTTTCTGCATCGGCATGAGCGAACCCAATGCGGGTTCCGACCTTGCCAGTGTCCGGTCCAGGGCCGAGCCCATCGGCAAGGGCTGGCGCCTCAACGGCCAGAAAATCTGGACCACCAACGCCACATATTCGGATTATATGATCGCGCTGGTTCGCACCTCCGGCACGCCGGACGATCGGCACAACGGCCTTTCCCAGTTGATCGTGGACCTGCGCCTGCCGGGCGTGGTCATCCGGCCGATCAGGGATCTCGCCGGCGACGAGCATTTCGCGGAGGTTTTCTTCGACAATGTGGAACTGGATAGTTCCGCGCTGATTGGCGAGGAAGGAAAGGGCTGGCAACAGGTGGTCGCCGAGCTCGCCTTTGAAAGAAGCGGCCCTGAACGCATCTACTCATCTCTGCTGTTGCTGGACGGCTGGCGCCAGCATGTGCGGAAATCCGGGCGCACCGACGAAGCGACCGCCCGCACCCTGGGGTCGCTGGTCGCGCGATTCGCCAGTTTGCGCGCCATGTCGCTCGCCTGCACGGCGCAGCTGGCGGCCGGAGAAAGCCCTGTCGTTGAAGCCTCGATGGTCAAGGATCTCGGCACGGCGTTCGAACAGGACATTCCCCGCATCGTGGGCGATGACCTGGCGTGTCATCCCGAGGAAGCGGTCGATCCGGATCTGTGCCGGACATTGGCTTATATCGAGATGATCTGTCCGAGCTTTTCTCTGAGAGGCGGAACGCGCGAGATATTAAGAGGCATCATCGCGCGTGGAATGGGGTTGCGATAATGGACGAAACCGGCCTTTTCGAACCGTTCGACCGGATGCTGGCCGATCTGTTCAGCAGCGCGACCGTGCGGCAGATCGAACAGGGTGCGCCGGATGCGGCAATCTGGAACAGTCTGGACGCTTCAGGTTTCCTCGATGCACTGGTGTGCGCAGCGCGCGGCGGAGCGAATCTGTCGTTCGCCGCTGTCCTGCCGCTGTTTCTGGCGCTGGGACGCAGGGCGGTTCCGCTGCCGGTTGGCGAAACCATGATCGCCCGCGCCCTGCTGGCGCAGGCGGGACGCGAATATCCACACGGCCCGATCCTGCTGGGCGTTGCGTCGCTGACACTGCCGGGCGCGGAACATGCAGAATCTATTCTTGCGGCGGATTCGGGCCGGCTGAATCTTCAGCGACGGGATGGGGACGAAGCGGCCAGCGCGGCGATCGGCCTGTCAATCGGCCTGTCAGACGATATGCTTTCGCGCAAAGCGCAGGCCGGCGCGATGGAAGCCGACGGCGCGGGCAGCATGGCCCCGGCTGCCGCGCTGCTCTATGCCGCGCTGATTGTCGGCGCGGGCGAGGCGGTGCTGGCAATGTCCGTGGACTATGCTCTCCAGCGAATCCAGTTCGGGAAGCCGATAGCGCGCCAGCAGGCGCTTCAGCAGAATCTGGCGGTTGCGAGCGAACATGTCGTCGCCGCGCGCATGGCCTGCGAAACGGCCGTGCGGCATGGCGGTTGGCCAAGCCCCCTGACTGCTGCCAGCGCCAAATTGATCGCCGCGCGTGCGGCAACGGTCGTTACCCGGATCGCCCATGGTCTGCACGGGGCAATCGGAATCAGCGGCGAACATGATCTCAATCTGTTTACGCGACGAATCCATGCCTGGCGGCTGGCGGGCGGCGCCGAGAATTACTGGGCGGGGCGGATCGGCCGCGAAATATTGGCTGATGTCAGACCCACGCTCGATCTCGTTCGCGAGGAAATGTTTTCCTGACATTACAGCATATTTGTGAATTGACCGGAGCGCGTCCTGCGGTGGTTTTGTCCGTCGTCAGGCCATGCGATACAATCGCGGCGTGGATCAGGACGGCTTCAGCAGCATCGACAGGAATTGCCGATCGGACCAATCGCCTTTTCGGCCCGCTGCCAGAGCCAGAAGATTGAGCCTGGCCTGCCGGACGATGGTGAGCCGCAGCGAGGGAATGACATAGAGCCGTTGATTGCCCGCACCGGCTGCGACCACCATATCGGCGGGGAAGTCGTCGGGATGATCCGTGATGTCGGTCGAGAGGGTGACAGGATCGCCAGCCGGCGTGCGGCGCGGCAGCCACCAGGTGAGACCATAGGCCGGATTGGCCGCGCTACCCTTGAACAGCGCGGTGAAGGCCGCCGGATCGACCAGCGGCTTGCCTTCGTGCTGGCCGGCGGCGCGAACGAACTCGCCGATCTTCGCCCACGCCGACGCTGCCAGCAGCAGGCCCTGCGGCATCAGCGGAGCGCCATCGGGGCCGTTGCGCCAATCGCCGACCGTCACGCCCAGTGGCGTGAGAATGCGCCGCTCGATATAGTGGCGCGGATTGCCGTCTTCGCCCCTGGCTTCGAGCTTGCGGCGCATGATTTCGCCGAAAATCTGCATCGGCGCCGGGCCATATTGGAATTTGCTGCCGGGCGATGCTGTGAGCGGGGCCATCACCGACTCCTGATAGCCTTTGGGCCTGCCGACGGTGGAGCCCTGCCCACCCGTCATCGACAGCAGCTGGCGGAGCGTGATCTGTGCCTTTTCAGGGTCGCTTTTCCATTCGCCGAGCGTCTCTGACGCCCGCTCGTCGAGCGTCAGCAGCCCGTCCTGGACGGCCGCCGCCGCCATCAGCCCGACCAGGCTTTTGGTGCCCGACCAGAGTTCCCTCGGCGTCGTGATATCCGCGGAACGGCAGCGGATTTTCCCGTCCTCCAGGATCAGCAGCGCGACGCCGTCATGGGCGTCGGAATAGGCGATCGCCGCGGCACAGCCGGGAAGCGGAGCAGGTTCGGCTGCCATTGCGGGCAGGGCGGCCGCCATGATGGCAAGAAGGAGGATGGCGCGCTTCAATTCCGGCTCCCATTTTCCGATGGTTGTCATTGCTGATATTATCGATAATAATTTCATTCGCAATCAAAGACTGCTCGCGCGCACTGCCCGATTGGCATGGGTGCGGGAGCAAGGAAAGCCGAACGGAGAGCAATGGCCGCGCCGAAGACCGAGGACGACAGCACGCCAACGCAGGACCGCGTGATCGCGCGCCTCCTGACCGACGATATCGTCGAATGGCGGATCCCGCCGGGGTCGTGGCTGCGCGAGCGGGAAATTGCCGCGCGTTTCGGGGTGAGCCATGCGCCGGTGCGCGAGGCTTTCCGCCAGCTCGCGCGGATCGGTCTGGTGAAGGTGGTGCCCTGGCGCGGCACCTATGTAATCGACATCGACGCGCATGCCGCCAATGAGGTCTATGAGCTGTGGAAATCGCTGTTCGGCGTCGTGTGCCGTCTGGCGGCGGCCGAGATGAGCGATCGCGACGGGCGGGAGCTGATGCACCGGCTGGTCGAATATAAGGATGTCACCCAGCGCACCGGGAACAGCTTCGAGCATCTCAAGGTCTCCAACCGCATCGGCCGCTTCATCGCCAAGCGCAGCAACGCGCCGCTGGCGCTTGAGCTCCTCGACCGGATCGCGCTGCTCGCGCGCTGGCAGCATAATGTCTATACTGACAGCTATATCGAGACACATGGCAATGAGGCGGCGCATCGGTCGGCCATACTGTATGACGAGCTTTGCCGGCATATCGTCGCGCGCAACGGCGATGCCGCCGACGCAACCGCGCGGGCGTTGATCGGGGTGACGCAGAACAGTTTCGGGAGCGCATTGGAGGAATATAAGGTCCGGCACGCGAAACCCAGGCCGGCGCGCCGCCGGGCAAAAGCGACATGAGCCGTTCCCCGACCGACCGCCGCACGCTGCTGAAGGCAGGCATTGCCGCGCCGATCGCCTTGCCAGCAGGCGCCGCTGCCGCCGCAGCGGATTTGGCCATCTTTGAGCCCGAACGGCTTTTTGCCGACGTCCGACGCTATGCCGAAGCCGGCAACAAACAGTCGGGCGGCGCGGGCGACCGCCGGACCGCCGACTGGACGGCGAATCGGCTGGCCGGGGCCGGATTCGCGGTCGAACGCTTATCATTCAACGTGCCCTGGTTCGCGGCCTCGCGCTGTGAACTCAGCCTCGGCAATCTCAGCATCCCGCTTGTTGCGCAGCCGCTGGCCGTCGAAACCGGCGCGGACGGCTATGATGCACCGCTGCGCCTTGCCGAAACGGCCGGACGCCTCGACGGAGCGATCGCCGTGCTGCGCCTGCCCTATCAACGCTGGTCGAGCCTGATTGATCGGGCGGTGCGCGGGCCGCTTGCCGACGCGCTGGCGCGCGGCGCGGGCGCGGTGATCCTCGTTACCACCGGGCCGTCGGGGGAAGCGTTGCTGCTCAACACCCCGGCCGATCGCCCGGTTTCGGACAAGCCGCTCGCCCTGCTCGCGCCGCGGCTTGCCGCGCCGGTGATCGAGGCCGCGCGCCAGGGCAGCGCAGCCAAACTCATCCTGCGCGGAGAGGGCGGCACGCGCACGGCGCAGAATATCATCGGGCGGCGCGTTTTGCCGGGCCGCCCCTGGCTCGTCGTCTCAACGCCGCGATCGGGCTGGACCGACTGCGCCGGCGAGCGGGGGCCCGGCATCGCAATCTGGCTGGCGCTTGCCGACTGGATGCCCCGCGCCTTTGCGCGGCACAGCCTGCTGTTTCTGTGCAACAGTGGACATGAATATGAGAATCTCGGCGCAAGCCATATCGTCGCGAAGGTCGGCCCGCCGCCTGGCGAGACCGACTTCTGGCTGCATCTGGGGGCCAATGCCGCGGCGCGCGATTATCAGGAATTGCCGGGGCGCCTGCTGCCGCTGCCCAGCGCCGATCCCTATCGCTTCCTGATGACATCGCCCGCGTTCGTCGCGCGGGCGCGCGCGATCTTCAAGGGCCAGCCGGGCATCGAGATGGCCTATCCGTCGGCAGCGGGGGCCGCGGGCGAACTCGCGGAGGTGATCGGGGCCGGCTACCCGCGACATGCCGGCATCTTCGGCGCACATCGTCACCACCACGCCGCGACCGACGATTTATCGACCGTCGCACCCGAACCGCTTGCCGCCACGGCGCGGGGCTTTCGCGATCTGCTGAGCGCCCTTCTTTCATAAGCCGCCGAACCGGATGCCGGAGCCCGGCATTTTTTCCGGCTTGACTCGCTTGCACCTCTGCACAGATTATCGATAATATTCGGATAAGAAATGGGGAGAGACATCATGGGACGCAAGGCGCACCTACTTTTCTGCACGGCCGCCCTCTGGGTGGCGGCAACCCCGGCCGCTTTCGCCCAGGACCGGCCGGCCGCGGCGCTGCCGGCCGGCCCTGCGGCTGGCGCGGAGAATGACGGCACGATCGTCGTGACGGCGCGGCGGCGGGAAGAGCGGCTCGCCGACGTTCCCACCGCGGCCTCGGTCATCGAAATCACCGCGCTCACCGGTCGCGGCGGCGCGACAAGCAGCGGCGAACTGCTCGCCGACCAGCCGGGCGTCCGTTTCAACAATCTGAATTCGTCGATCACGTCCGAGATATCGATCCGCGCGTCGTCCACGGCGCGTGCGACCAATGGCGACCCGAGCGTCGGCCTCTATCGCAATGGTGCCTATATCGCCGGCGGTGCCGTGGGTGGCCGCAACTTCACGCGCCTCGATTTTCTCGACATCGGCCGCGTCGAGGTGCTGCGCGGGACACAGGGCGCATTGTACGGACGCAATGCGGTCGGCGGCGCGATCAATATCATCTCGGCCGAACCCGGCTTTGATCTTTCGGGCTGGGCGAGTGCGCGATACGGCTTTGAAACCAACAGCTTCCAGACGCAGGCCGCGGTCAACGTCCCGCTTGCCGATGGTCTGGCGATCCGCTTCAGCGGCGATCTGATGGAGCAGGACAAGGGCTTTTTCTATAATCCGGACAATGATGTCTATTTCGACCGGCAGAAGGGGCATGGTCTTCGCGGGCAGCTGCGCCTCAGGCGCGGCCCGGTGGATGCCATCATCATGGCCGAGACGCAGCGGCTGACCACACCCACGATCCACTATCAGATTTTCATCCCCGCCGGCACGCCGGGCTTCCCCGGCGGCTATATCCAGGATCGCTTCCGCTATCCCTGGAACACGGCACCCAGGGCGACGCAGGATGTCGACGGGTTGCAGGCCATCTTCCGTATCGACCTTGGCGGTGCCGATCTGACTTCGACGACCTCCTACCGCAAACGACGGTCCGAATATGATCTGGACAGTGACGCCGTCAGCCCCACCGAACTTGCCCGCGCCCGCGCCGCCGGAGAGGTCGGGGCACTGACACCGATCGATCCGAACGCGGCCTCCTATGTCGTCGATACGACCGACAATTTGTCGCAGGACATCCATATCAGCGGCGTGGCGAATCGCCTTACATGGCTGGCGGGCGCGGAAATGCTGCTGCTGGACAGCGATTTTTCGGTGGCGACTATCCGCTCGCCGACGCTCGCCAATCCGTCGCCCGGCAATATCGCCCCCGCGCGGCTGAAATTCGAAAGCTATGCCGCTTATGGTTCGCTCGGTTTCGACATCAGCGACAGCCTCAACCTGACGGGCGAACTGCGCTACACGCACGACAGCCGCAGCATCTCCGCGCGGCTTTACGATCTCGGCACCGGGCTGCCGACCGGCGGGGTGTCGCGGATCATCGACGACAGTATCAGCACCGACAATCTCTCTTATAATGCGACGCTTGCCTACCGGCTCACCTCGACTATCCTCGCCTATGGCAAGGTGGGAAGCAGCTACCGCGCCGGCGGTTTCAACACCCGTCTTTCCGATCCCCGCGCGCCCAATCCGGTGCAGCTGCTGTTCGGCAATGAAAACAGCACCTCCTATGAGGTCGGCATCAAGGGCAGTCCGATGCGTCGCGGCTATTTCGCGATCGCGGGCTATTATACCGCGCTCAAGGATCTGATCGCGCAGGTGGACGACGGCTGCGCGCTGACCAATGCGGCCTGTCCGGTCACGGCGGTCGCCTATCTCACCAACGCGGGCGATGCAAAAAGCTGGGGGATTGAGGCCGAATACAGCCAGGGGTTCGATCTCGGCAGTGGCGACGGGCGGCTCGCGCTCAGCGGCTCACGCCAGGGCGGCGAGGTAACGAGCGGCCGCTATGACGGTCTCGACCTTGCGCAGGTTCCCGACTGGCTCGCCTCGGCGAACCTCAATCTTCGCTATCCGGTTACTGACGATGTCGCGCTGACGGGCAATATGCTGGTCAGCGGGCAATGGGGCGGCAAGCAGGAGCTGACCGCCACCTCGGTCGATCTCGACGATTATGTCCTCGTCAATCTTCGGGTCGGGGTCGAGTTCGGAAAGGTCAGCCTCACCGCCTTTGCGAACAACCTCTTCGACGAGCTTTATTATGTGGCGCAGGCGCCGACGATCAACCGCTACAGCCAGCCCCGCGTCATCGGCATCGAGGGTCGCATAGCTTTCTAGGGCGGTTTCGACCCTGTTGACCCGCCATGATCGCACCGGCAAGGCCGCTGGGAGCGGCGCGCCGGGCCGCGCGATCCGGCCGGGTCCGGCTGGCCTATGGCTCCCACGGCAGCTTCGGCCGCGCTCCGCCATCGCAGATATCGCGCACATAGCCGGCAATCTCGGGATAGCCATTGCTGGCATCCAGCCCGGTCAGCTGCCCGCGCGCCTGCATGGTGGCATAATGACCCACCGCCCGCCGCCAGATCCGGCAGGCGCCGGCCACATCCCCCATCACATAATAATTGCCGCCAATGGTGCGCAGCGCCGCCGTCATCGAACGCAGCGCCCCCGGTGCATCGCCGGCCGCCTCCACCATCCGCGCATGCATTGCCAGCACCTCGTCCGACAGCGCCACCGATGCCGCCGCGTTTCCGGCGTCCATCTCCACCTGCGCCATGACTTCGCCTACCAGCGCCAGCATCCTGAGCGCGCCCATGTCCGCCGGATCGCGCGCCACCAGCCGGCGTGCCAGTTGCAGCGATTCCGTGATGGCCGCGCGCGCCTGTGCGTCGCGCATGTTGGTCCGGTGCACCACCGCAGCATACCAGAGCGCATGCGTCAGCTTGCGCTGAAAGGCCGGATTGTCCGGCTGTAGCGCCACCAGTTCGCGGTTGATGGCAATCGCCGCATCATTGGCCGCACGCGCTTCGGGGCCATGCTTTTGCTTGTGGTGCGCTTCCGCCAGCAGCCGCAGATTGCCGCTTCTGGCCGCCATGACGCCGCGATCAGACCGCAGCGGCGCCGGCAACCCGGCCAGGAACGCTTCGGCACGCAGATGGTAGGGAAGCGCGCGGGCATAATCATCATTCCAGCCGAAACTGTCGCCCTGTGCCTGGATCGCCGTCGCCACCATCCGTGCGGCGTCGGCATCGCGGGTCGTCAGCCCCTGCAACACCGCCTCGGCCTCGGCGGCGTGGCCGCGCGCGCGGTCGGCGGCATTATTATTGTAGAGATCAACCCCGGCCTGCTCCAGCCGCAATGCCGCATAGGCCCGCGCCACGGCCGGGTCATGCGGATGCGCCTGGCGCAGCGGCAGCAGCAGCGCCTCGGCCTTGCCCAGCAGCGCATTGGCGTCGGCATGGCGGCCAAGCGAGGCCACCTGTCCACCGCCCACCACCTCGGCCAGCCGCACATAGCCGCGGCCAGCTTCGGCCACCACGTCGGGCGGCGCGCCCTTCATCGCGGCCAGCTCGTCCAGATAGGCAGCACCCGTCTGCGCCAGCAGATTGCGCGCCGCGGTCGCGCCGGGCACCTGGCTCACGGCGTCGAAGGCCTCGAACAGCAGGGTTCGGGCAATGCCGCGCGTCCGTTCGAACCGGGCCTCGGCCTCGGCTTGCGCCGCGCCGGCGCGCTGGTTGGCCATCGTTACCGCCAGCAGCGCTGTCGCCAGCGCCAGCACGAACAGCGCCAGGGCCACCACCCACGCCCGGTGCCGCCGCACGAACTTGGCCAGTGCCTCGCGCCGGCCGCCCTCCATCGCCGCCACCGGAAAGCCGGTGCGCCAGGCCACCAGATCCGCAGCAAAGGCATCCGCCGTGGCATAGCGCCGCGCGCTGTCGGCCTGTGTGGCTTTGGCGATGACCGCGGCCAGTTCCGGCGGCGCTTCTCGCAGCAATCGGCGCAGCAGCCGCCCCATCCCGGCAATGTCAACGGCCGTCGTCGCGCCTTCGGCATCGGCCGGCCGCGCAATGCCGAAATCGATCAGCTTCACCACACCATCGCCGGTCACCAGCACATTGAGCGGCGTGATATCGCGGTGAATCACCAGCCGCTGGTGCGCATGGCTGATTGCGGCGGCCACTGTTTCCATCAGCCGCACCCGTTCCGGCACCGACAGCATCCGGGCGTCGGCCCAGCGATCGATCGCGGTGCCCTCCACCAGTTCCATCACCATGAACGGTTGGCCGCTCTCGGTTTGGCCGCCATCGTACAGATGCGCGATGTTGGGATGGTTCAGCATGGCCAGCGTCTGCCGTTCGGCCCGGAGCCGTTCGGCCAGCTGCTCTGACAAAAGCCCCGGCTTGATGACCTTGATCGCCACCTCATGGGCAAAATCGCCGCTGTCGCGCACGCCCCGATATACCGCACCCATCCCGCCACGACCGATCAGCCCGGTGATGCGGTAATGCCCGATCCGTTCGGGCAGCGGCGCGCTGCCCAGCCCCAGCACCGCCGCACCGGTGCGCAGCGAAGAAATCCGGTCCGCTTCCAGCATCGCCGACAGGCGCGCCTTCACGGCCTCGTCTGCGGTGCGTTCGTCGATGAAGGCCGCGCGCGCCGACTCCGGCAGGTCCAGCACATCGTCCAGCAGCGCCAGTGCCGCGCGCTCCACGGCCAGCTTCATCTCCGTTTCCAACCGCTCAGCGCCCTTCGATCGGATGGCCCAGCGCATCGGCCAGCCAGGCGCGCGCCGTCCGCCAGCGCCGTTTCACGGTCGCCTCGGAAAGGCCCGTCACTTCGGCGATATCGCCCAGCCCCATGCCGCCGAAATAGCGCATTTCCACCAGTTCCCCCAGTTGCGCGTCGATCGCGCTCAACCGTTTAAGCGCGGTTTCCAGCGCAATCAGATCAACCCTGCGTTCGCCATCGATATCCGGGTTCAGTTCCACCTTCTGGTGCAGGCGCTTGTCTGTGCCCTTGGCGCGGGCATGGTCCACCAGGATGTTGCGCATCAGCCGGGCCGCCAGCGCCACCATATGCGCCCGGTCCGCCAGCTGGATGACACCCATGCGCACCAGCTTCAGGACGGCGTCATTGACCAGGTCAGCCGAAGAAAAGGACACATCGCGTTCACGCCGCAACTGGGCCGACGCAATGATGCGCAGTTCCGGATAGAGCCGCGCGATCAGCCTATCGCGCGCCGCCGCGTCGCCGCCGCGCCACAGCATGATCAGCCTGTCGACGGTTTCCGCGTTCGCCATCATGCCCCTCCCGAGCCTCAAGGTAGAAGCACGGCCGGCATGGCACAAGTTTTCCCGCTGTCACGCGGCCGTCACCTTGCGTTAACCATTTTTCCCTGACCCGGTTTCGGCCAGCGCCGCGCTTGAACTGTTGGAGGGCCATAGCATGCAGGCCCGCCTTCAACAGGGAGAAAGACCATGAAGACTCTCATTCTCGCCGCCAGCGCCGCACTGGCCGCCTTCACCATCCCCGCCACGGCGCACGCCAGCATCACCACGCTGGATTTTGCCGGCAGCATCTGCGGCGTTGCGGGCGACCAGAATTGCGGCAACGGCAGCCGCATCGGCCAGAATTATGGCGATTCCGCCAACGTCGATGTCAGCTATGCCAGCTACACCATCGCTGATGACCTCGCTGAGGATCATCTGAAACACTGGACCAGCAGCTATGGCGATCTCACCAATGTCGTGTGGGGTGGCTCTAACGCTACCAACTATTATGCCGCCATCACTTTCACGCCGCTGGCCGGCTATGAACTGCGCCTGCTCGACTTCGACACCGGCTGCTATGTGAACCGTGCCTCCTGCCGGACCATGACCTACAGCGTGCTGGAAAATGGCACCTCAGTCCTGTCCGGATCCGGGATCAGCACCCTATACCCCGGCCATGCCTCGGTCGCCCTTGCCAGCGGCTGGTCGTCGGATGGCTATACACTGCGCTGGGGCCCGGACAGCTATGATGTCGGGCTGGACAATATCCGCTTCGAATGGCGCGAAATCAGCAATAACGCCGGCGTCCCGGAGCCGGCCAGCTGGGCCATGCTGATCGCCGGCTTCGGCCTCGTCGGTGCGGCATCGCGCCGCCGTCGCGGTGCAGCGGCGGCCACCACCGCCTGACCGGCCCATGCGGCACGGGGCCGGCGGATCAACACGCCGGCCCCATGCCTGTCCGGTGCAGCTTCCGCTGCCGTGGCTGCGGGATCACGACCCGCCCGGCGGGGGGCTTCACGACGATGATTTCATAAGGGCCTGGCAAGCCCGGTCTGCGTCATGCCCGGCGTTCGATAGAGACAGGCGAGCGTGCGCCACCGGGTGCGGGCAAGGCCAAATTGTTCGACCGATGTGTCATTCGACCGATGTGTCAATGGTGCGCCGAAACCGTCGCGTCACCTTCTCCATCAGGAAAACCAGCTGATCGGTTTCGGTCAAAAAATTCGCGGCTGCCGTATCGGCATCCTGGTCCGGTCGCACGGCCATGTCCGGCATCATATCGAAGCCAAAAGCAGAATATAATCATTTACTGTAAATCGCTTAATATATAGTGGCTGCCATATGACCGCCTGTACAAGCAGCATTCAAGGGGCCGGGGGAATAGCCCTTGCCGCCGAAATCCGCGGTGAGCCTGCGGCAATGCCGGTCCTGCTCGCCCATGGGGGCGGGCAGACCCGCCGGGCATGGAAGCGCGTGACGGCTGAACTGGCCGATGCGGGATTTCGCGCGATCGCTTTTGACATGCGTGGCCATGGCGACAGCGACTGGTCGGCTGCCGGCGCATATGACATGCGCGACTTCGCGGCCGATCTCGTGGCGATTGCGTCGAAGATGGAGCGCAAACCCGCGCTCGTCGGGGCATCGCTTGGCGGACTCGCCGGGATGATCGCCGAAGGCGATCTGGCGCAAGGCAGTTTCGCATCGCTGACATTGGTGGATATTGCGCCGCGCATGGAGCCGGACGGCGTCATGCGTGTGCTGGGCTTCATGGAAGAACATGTCGATAGCGGCTTTGCCTCCGCGCAAGAAGCAGCAGACGTCATTGCCCGCTATATGCCGCACCGTCGCAAGCGCGGCGCGGGCGAGGGGCTGCGGCATTATCTCCGCCAGAAGCAGGATGGCCGTTTCTACTGGCATTGGGACCCTGCCTTCATCCGCAACATAATGGCGGCCAAAGGGAGCAATCCCGATCATCAGCAGCAGGAATTCAATGATCTGAGCCGGGCTGCCGCAAATCTGACGCTGCCGCTGCATCTTATTCGCGGCGCATCGAGCGATCTTGTCTCTGAAGAAGCGGTGTCGCATCTGCGGCAGCTCGCCCCCCATGCCGAATATACCGACATCGCCGGTGCGACGCATATGGTTGTGGGCGATTCCAACGACGCCTTTTCCGCGGCAATCCTGCGCTTTCTGAACCGCCATCACAGTGCCGGAGAGTCGCGGCCCGGGGAGTTGCGGGGATGAGCATCAAGGCACCTGTAATCGATCAGGAGCATTTGACCCGCATGCTGCGCATTGCACCTTTTCATCAATGGCTCGGGCTGGAAATCAAATCCTGCTCGACTGAGCTGCTGGAGATCAGCATGCCCTGGCGCGAGGAAATCGTGTCGAACCCGATGATCGGCGCGGCGCATGGCGGCATACTCGCGGCCCTGATCGATTTGACCGGGCTATATACGTTGCTGATGCTGGGCACGCAGGCAAAGGCGACGGCCGATCTCAGCGTGGACTATCATCGCCCCGCGACCGCCGGCCCTGTCACCGCGAGCGGACGCGCGGTAAAAATCGGACGGCAGCTATCGGTTGCCGAAACGCGCGTGACAGGCCCTGACGGCAAGCTCCTGGCGAGCGGGAGGGGGGCCTATATTTGCCAGGTCGCGCCACCCTCGCCCTGATTCGGCAGGTGATCGGGGTGACGCGTGGGCCGCCGCTGTTTCTTATCAGGCAGGCAGACTATCGTCGGCACGTGGACGAGGCGAAGGCTGCGGTCGACCTTGCCGCTGCGCAGAGGATTGAAGCTGAGCGGCGCCATGGCCGCGTTATGGCGCCTGCGCCCTTTGATGACGTGGTGAGCGCGCGCATGGTCGAATTGCGCCTGCCTTTCGCCAACCCGAAACGAAGGATACGCCGGGCATAATCTGGTCGTCATCCACCGCACATCCGTCAAAATCTGGTCAGGGCTTATGAGCCGGCAGGCCGATGTCTTTTTTCGCGCCGATATGCGGGCTTGCCCGTTTGCAAGCTTGGGTTCACCATCAGCGTCTTAAGCTGGCTGACAGCCGATAATATGCGAGGACGAAGCGGGATGACCCAAATGAAACGGAATGCGCGCGCGCCGCGTGCGCTGAAGCTGGCGCTGGCGGCGGCCGCGCTTGGCCTGTTGTCGGCCTGCACCACCAGCTTTGATGCGCGGGTCCAGTCGTTCCAGGCGATGCCGCCGATAACGGGGCAGACCTTCTATGTCGAGCCGTCCGACCTGCGGCGCGAGGGCAGCCTGGAGTTCCAGAGCTATGCCGCGCTGGTGTCCGCCGAATTGCAGCGCAAGGGCTTCCAGCCGGTGCAGACCCGCGATGCGGCGGCGCTCATCGTCCGGGTCGATTTCGGCGCCGGCCCGCCAACCGACCGGCTGGGCACCCGCCCCGCCACCAGCAGCAGCAGCTGGGGCTGGTGGGGCCATGGCTGGCAAGGCTGGGGCATGCGCCCCGGCTATTGGGGCAGCTTCTATGATCCCTTCTGGGGACCGATGAACAGCAGCGAAATATACAGCTACACCACCTATCCGGCTTTCCTGCACGTCGACATCATCCGCCAGGCAGACAAGGCGCCGCTGTTCGAGGGGCGTTCGGAATCCAACACCCGCGTGAATGACCTGCCACAGCATATGCCCAAGCTGGTAACCGCGCTGTTCACCGATTTCCCCGGCCCGCCGGCGCGCAGCAAAGTGGTGCGGGTGCCAACCGGCCGCTGAGAAGCCATAAGGCGTTAACGGCCATAAGGTGACACTGGCCATAGGGTTATACCTGGCCCAAGAGTGATAGCGATTGCGTGGCGGTGGGCGGCGGCTTAAGTCTGGCGGATGGACAGCATAGCCGCCACGCCCGTTCGCCCCATAGGCTTTTTCGCCCGGCTGATGGCCCTGCCGCGCTGGGCGCTTGGGCTGCTGGGCGGGCTGTTGCTGCTGCTGCTCTGGTATGTGCTGCTGGGCACGATGCTGGCCGGCATATCGCCCGATCCCGGCCTGCGCCCCACGCCCGAACAACTGCCGGCCGGCGGCTCGGCCGCGCTGGGCTTTGCCGCACGGCTGGTGGACGCGCAGGTGAATGATCGCGCCTTCACGCCGAACGATCCCTTTTTCTTTCCCACCGGCCTTACCCGCCGCACGCCCGCCTATCAGGCGCGCATTATCGAAACCACCCATGCGGTGGTGGAGGCGCTGGCCGCGCGCCCCGGCGCGGTGGCGCTGGCCGAAGGCGCGCGGCTGCTGGCGGTGCCGGCCGATCAATGGTGGCTGGCGCTGGGCTGGCCGCCGATCCGCCAGTCGTCGGAGCGCGCCTATCGCGGCGCCATTGCGGCACTGGTGGAACAGAACCGCATCGATGCCGCAGCGCCCGGCAATGCGGGCAGCGAAAGCCCGCGGATGGACGCCCACAGCCGCGCGGCGGTCGCGGCGCTGGCCGATATGGTGGAGATGGAGGCGCGGCGCGGCAACCGGCTGATGGCCGGGCAGGCGGATGGCAGTGTCGTGGTGCAGCTGTCGGCCGCGCGCGGCACGGCGCATGCGGCTGCGATGCTGCTGCGGGGCCTGCGCGACGATAATGCCGCCGCCGTGCGCCTTTCCGGCAAAGCGGCGCGCTGGGGGGAAGCGCTGGACGCGCTGGATGCGGCGGCCGCCCAGGATCCGCTGATGCCGGGCGAGACTGATCTCATCCGCGCCGGCTATCAGCTGCTGCTGGCGGGCAGCGCGCTCAGGGCCATCCTGCAATGAACATGGCGCACGCCTTTCTGGTGGTGATGGACGGCACGCCGGAATGCGCCCGCGCCCTGCGCTTTGCGGCGCTGCGCGCCATGCACACGGCGGCCAGCGTCAAGCTGGTGCATATCATCAAGCCCACCGGCTTCATGCAATGGGGTGGCGTGCAGAAGGCGCTGGACGAGGAGGTGGAGGCGGACGCGCATGCGATGCTGTCTGCCCAGGCCGACAGCGCCGCCGTGCTGATGGGCGTGCGGCCTGAAACCATGGTGCGGCGCGGCAAGCCGGCGGAGGAAATCCTGCGCCTGCTGGAACAGGATCGCAGCATCCGCAGCCTGGTGCTGGCAGCCGCGGCCAATGGCCGGCCCGGCCCGCTGGTGGATTTCTTCGCGGGTGAACGGGCCGGCGCGCTGCCCTGTCTGGTCATCATCGTGCCCGGCGGCATCGGCGAGGCAGAGCTGGACCGGCTGACATAAAGCCCGCCGCAGCGAAATCCTATTGCTGCGGTCTTGATTGCGCGGGCCGCAACCGCCAAGTGCGGTGCACACACCGAAGGACCGTGCCATGTTGATCGAGACCGAACGCACACCCAACCCGCAAACGCTGAAATTCCTGCCCGGCCGCGCCGTGGCAGCCGCCGATGTGCGGGATTTCGCCTCCCCCGAAGCGGCCGAAGCCGTGCCGCTCGCCCGTGCGCTCTTCTCGCTGGGCGATGTGACGGGTACCTATTTCGGCGAGGATTTCGTCTCCGTCTCCATCGCGGCCGGCGTGGACTGGGCGGAGGTGAAGCCCGACGTGCTGGGCCTGCTGGTCGATCATTTCGCCAGCGGTGCGCCGCTCTATCCGGCGGGCGCGGCGGCCGAGGCCGAAACCTTCGATGATCCGGCCGATGCCGACATCGTCGCGCAGATCCGTGAGCTGATCGACACCCGCGTGCGCCCCGCTGTTGCGGCGGACGGCGGCGACATCGTCTATCGCGGCTTCCAGCGCGGCACCGTGTTCCTGCACATGCAGGGCAGTTGCGCCGGCTGCCCGTCGTCCACTGCCACGCTGAAGGGTGGCATCGAGAATCTGCTCCGCCATTATGTTCCCGAAGTAACCGAGGTGCGCGCCATATGACCAGGCTTGATCCTTCCGCCCTGTCGCAGCTGTTTCTCGACGCCCGCACCCATTATGACTGGGAGGAGGCCCCGCTGCCGGAAGACATGCCGGAACAGCTTTATGAGCTGATGAAGTTCGGCCCGACCTCTGCCAACTGCTCGCCCGCGCGGCTGATCTTCTGCGCCAGTGCCGAAGCCCGCGCAAAGCTCGCGGCCTGTGTGATGGAAGCCAACCGGCCCAAAGTGCTCCAGGCCCCGGTCACCGTCATCATCGGCATGGACATGGCCTTTATCGACCGGCTGTCCGAACTGTTCCCGCATGACGATGCGGCCAGCTGGTTCCGGGGCAATGAGGCACTCATCCATTCCACCGCCTTTCGCAACAGCAGCCTCCAGGGGGCCTATCTGCTGATGGCGGCCCGCGCGCTGGGGCTGGATACCGGCCCGATGTCGGGCTTTGACAAGGCGGCGGTGGATGCGGCTTTCTGGACCGGCACGACGGTTGAAACCAATTTCATCTGTTCGCTGGGCCATGGCACGGGCAGGAAATTATTCCCGCGCCTGCCGCGCCTGTCGTTCGACGACGCATGCAGGATCGCCTGACCGGGCGCACACTGGTCATCGCCACCGGCCATGCGCTGTCGCTGGCGCTGGGGGAAGATGGCCGGCTGCTGGCGGAACATCATGAACGCATCGGCCTTGGCCATGCCGAGGCGCTGATGCCGGCGCTCACCGCGCTGCTTGCTCCCTTTGGCGGGCGGGCGGCTGGCGTGGCGCATATCATCGTGGAAACCGGGCCCGGCAGTTTCACCGGGCTGCGCATCGGCCATGCCGCGGCCACGGCACTGGCGCTCGCATGGGGGGCGGATTTGTCCGGCGTCCGCTCGACCCTGCTGGTGGCGGCACAGGCGCGGCAATCCGGGGCGGACGGCCTGCTCGGCGTGGCGCTCGCCGCGCCGCGCGGGCAGCTTTGGTGCGAACGCTTCCACCTGCCCGCGCTTTCCAGCCGGGGCGCACCCATTGCCCTCCTGGCGCCAGCGGCGGCGGACTGGCTGGCGGGGGCACCCGCCGCCGGCAGCGGCGCACCGGGCCAGATGCTGGCCGCCGAACCGCGCGCGGCCTGTGCGCTCGGCCTGTCGCCGGCTCTTTTCGATCCGCCCATACCGCTTTATGTGCGGCAGCAGGATGCCAGCGCCGTCGCCTGAACCTCATTGTCTTGCCGCGCCCGACTTTGTGTCCGGTGCGCTGGTCGATGTGCCGGCGGTGGCCGCGCTCGCCGGCCTTGCCTTTGATCCCCACTATCGCGAAGCATGGAACGCGGCGCAGATTGCCGCCGTGCTGGCCGGACCGGGGGGGTTTCTGCTGCTGGCGCCACGCCCCGCGCCGCTGGCCTTTGCACTGTGCCGGCAGGTGCTGGACGAGGTGGAGCTGCTGCTGTGCGCCACCCATCCTGGCCTGCGCCGCACCGGCCTTGGCCGGGCGATGCTGGCTGCCGTAGTCGCCGCCACGCGCACGCGCGGGGGCAGCCGGCTGTTTCTGGAGGTGCGCGCCAGCAACACAGCCGCGCGCGCACTTTATGCGGCCATAGGCATGGAGCAGCAGGGATTGCGCAAATCCTATTACAGAAGCCTGTCGGGTGAAGGGATAGACGCGATTACACTGGGACTTGCGCTTCACTAGTTGCGACGAATTGATGGAATTCGCGCCGAACATGCTGTTGCCCTTATGGATTGACACTGCCATAGAGACTTGGGTCGTATGAAATCGCGGCCCTGATGTTTCCGTCAGCCAGCGGCTTTTCGCGAATGCAACATTCGCGATGCGCGGGCTGGAAAATACAGTATAAGAACAAGGAACAGCTAATGAGCGAGTCTGTGGAACATAATGATCTTCTGGCACTGACGGCGGATATTGTGTCCAGCCATGTGGCGAACAACAGCGTGGCTGTTAATGATCTGCCAGTGCTGATTCAGAATGTCTTTGCAACCCTGTCCGGCCTTGGTGGCGTGGTGCAGGCCGAGCCGGAAAAGCTGGAGCCGGCCGTGCCGATCCGCCAATCCATCAAGCCCGACTATATCGTCTGCCTTGAAGACGGCAAGAAGCTGAAGATGCTGAAGCGGCACCTGATGACCGCCTTCAACCTGACGCCCGACGAATATCGCGCGCGCTGGGGCCTGCCGGCGGATTATCCGATGGTTGCCCCCAACTATGCCGAAGCCCGCCGCAAGCTGGCAAAGGACATCGGCCTTGGCACCAAGGGTGGCCGCGGTCGCCGCAAATAAGGCGCCATGCCGCTGAAACAGGGTCCGGCTGCCATGCGCGCAGCCGGACCCTTTTTGCTGCCCGCGCCCATTTCCTGCCCCGCCGGACCCGGCTGATATTGCCCTTGCCGCGCGCTTTGCCTATTTGTGGACCTGTCACCGCTGGCGTGCCGGGCATTTGTCCGGCACTGGCGGCCACGGGGTGAGACTATGCCGGGAATGATCGACATCGAATCGCTGTGCAACGCCAAGGGCCTGCGCATCACCGAACAGCGGCGTGTCATTGCCCGGGTGCTCTCCAGCAGCCGCGACCATCCCGATGTGGAGGAACTGCACCGCCGCGCCGCCGAGGTGGACAAGGGCATCTCCATCGCCACCGTCTATCGCACCGTGCGGCTGTTCGAAGAAGCGGGCATCCTCGAACGGCATGATTTTCGCGATGGCCGCTCGCGCTATGAACCCACGCCGGACGAGCATCATGACCATCTGATCAATGTCGAAAATGGCAACGTCATCGAGTTTCACGACGACCAACTGGAAGCGTTGCAGCACGCCATCGCCGAGCGGCTGGGCTATCGCCTCGTCGACCACCGGATGGAATTATATTGCGTGCCCATCAACCGGCCCAAAACCTGAGCCGCATGACCGCTGCTACCCATCCGGACATTGATGAAAATGCCCTCCAGGCGCTGCACAACGACGCGGACTTGCCGCACCTTGGGCGTGATGACACGCCCTTTCAGCGCCTCGGCCATGTAAAATCCATGGCCGGCGCGCTGGCGGCCACCGGCATGCTGGTGCCGCCCGCCATGGCCGCGCGACTGCTGCGGCACAAATCCGCCGCGCAGATGCCGATGCTGTGGCACCGTCTGGTTTCCCGCTCGCTCGGCGTTCGCACGCTTTTGTCCGGCACGCCGGCCAGCGGCAAGACGCTCTATGTCTGCAATCATCTGTCCTGGCTGGATATTCCGGTGCTGGGCAGCCGGCTTTCCGGCAGCTTTGTCGCCAAATCCGAAGTCGGTGCCATGGGTATGGTCAGCTTTCTGGCCGACATGCAGGACACCATCTATGTGGAGCGCGCGCGCCGCCACCGCGCGGTGGAGCAGGCCGGCACCATCCAGCACCGGCTGGCGCATGGCGGCAATGTCATCCTGTTTCCCGAAGGCACGTCGAACGATGGCGTGCATATCCTGCCGTTCAAATCGGCGCTGTTTTCCGTGGTGGAGGGCGAAGGCAGCGAGGATTTCCGCATCCAGCCGGTCACGCTCGCCTATACCCATCTGAACGGCCTGCCGCTCACCCGCAACCGCATGCTGGACATCGCCTGGATCGGCGACATGGAACTGGGGTCGCATGCCCTTGATTTCATGCGCCTCGGCCGGGTCGCGGCGCATATATATTGCCACCCGCCGGTGCGCCGCACCGACTTCACCGACCGCAAGGCGCTGGCCCGCCACTGCCGCGACGTGATTGCCCAAGGCTATAAAAGGCTGATACGGGGCACCGCGTGACCCTCAACGATAGCCCCAGCCGTTTCGCCGTCCGCAGCTATGGCTGCCAGATGAATGTATATGACAGCGAGCGGATGGCGGAAGCCCTGCTGGCCGATGGCCTGACCCAGGTGGCAGAGGCAGAGGCCGATCTCCTCGTGCTCAACACCTGCCACATCCGCGAAAAGGCGGCGGAAAAACTCTATTCCGATGTCGGCCGCATCGCTGCCCGCGCCCGGCGGGCCAATCAGCCGCGCCCGATGATCGCGGTGGCCGGCTGCACCGCGCAGGCCGAAGGCGGCGAAATCGCCAGCCGTTCGGGCGCGGTGGATCTGGTCATCGGCCCGCAGGCCTATCACCGCCTGCCCGCGCTGGTGCGCGCGCATCAGCCCGGTGGCGGGGTGCTGGTGGATCTGGACATGCCGGCGGACCCGAAATTCGGCCATCTGCCGGCCCGCAAACGGCGCGGCGCGTCGGCCTTCCTCACCATACAGGAAGGCTGCGACAAATTCTGCACCTTCTGCGTCGTGCCCTATACGCGCGGCGGCGAAGCCTCCCGCCCGCTGGCCGACATTCTGTCCGAAGCCGAATCGCTGGTCGCCGGCGGTGCCATCGAACTCACGCTGCTGGGCCAGAATGTGAATGCCTGGGCCGATCCGGGCGACGCCGCGCTGACATTCGGTGCGCTGATCGCGGCCGTTGCCGCCATCCCCGGCGTGCGGCGCCTGCGCTATATCACCAGTCATCCGCGCGATGTGACAGAGGCCATGATCCTGGCGCACCGCGATGTGCCGGCGCTGATGCCCTATCTGCATCTTCCGGTGCAGTCCGGCTCCAACCGGATATTGGCGGCAATGAACCGCAAACATGGCCGCGACGAATATTTCGACCTCATCCGCCGGTTCAGGGCCGCGCGGCCTGATCTGGCCATAACCTCGGACTTCATCGTCGGCTTCCCCGGCGAGACCGAGGAGGATTTCGCCGATACGCTCAGTCTGGTCGAAGAAGTCGGCTATGCCGCGGCCTTCTCCTTCAAATATTCCCCGCGCCTCGGCACGCCGGCGGCCGACAAGCCGGGCCAGCTTTCCGAAGCGGTGAAAACCGAACGTCTCGTCCGGTTGCAGGCCCTGCTTGCATCGCAGGCGCAGGCCTTCAATTCGGCCAGTGTCGGCCGCGAATGTGAAATCCTGATCGAGCGACCGGGGCGCAAGCCGGGCCAGTGGATTGGCAAATCGCCCTGGCTGCAATCCGTCGTTGTAGAGGGTGCGGGGCTGCGGCCCGGCACGCTCGCCACCGTCGCGCTGGTATGGGCCGGCCCGAACAGTCTGGAAGGACGCATCATCTCCGTGGCAGACAGTCTTACATGGTAAAGCGCAGCGCCGGGCCGCCGCCCCCCCCGCACGAGCCGAACGCCGGCCTCGCCCGCGCCGAGCTGGAGTTTGACCGGCCCGCCCTGCTGGGTGCGCTGTTCGGCCAGTTCGATCAGAATCTCATCACCATCGAAAACCGGCTGGGCGTCTATATCCGCGCCCGCGGCAATCGCGTGGCGGTGGAGGGCGACCCCATCGGCATCGGCCGCGCCCGGCAGGTGCTGACCGAGCTGTATGGCCGGCTGGAACGCAATCTGCCGGTGGACGCCGGCGATGTGGAGGCTGCCATCGGCATGTCCGGCGACGCGCCGGCCGAGGCGCTGCCCAAGGCCGGCGGCCCGCCCGCGATGATCCGCACCCGCAAAAAGACGATCATGGCGCGCACGGCGGCGCAGGCCGATTATATCGGCGCGCTCGCCAGACATGACATCATCTTCGCGCTGGGGCCGGCCGGCACGGGGAAAACCTATCTGGCCGTGGCGCAGGCCGTCGCGCAGCTGGTTGCCGGCACGGTGGACCGGCTGATCCTGTCGCGCCCGGCGGTGGAAGCCGGCGAGCGGCTGGGCTTCCTGCNNTTCCTGCCCGGCGACATGAAGGACAAGGTCGATCCCTATCTCCGGCCGCTCTATGACGCGCTGTATGACATGCTGCCGTCGGAACAGGTGGAGCGGCGCATCGCGTCCGGCGAGATTGAAATCGCCCCCATCGCCTTCATGCGCGGCCGCACGCTCGCCAGCGCCTTCGTGATTCTGGACGAAGCGCAGAACACCACGCCGATGCAGATGAAAATGTTCCTCACCCGCTTTGGCGAGGGCAGCCGCATGGTGGTGTGTGGTGATCCCAATCAGGTCGATCTGCCCGATCCCGTCAACAGCGGCCTGGCGGATGCCGTGCGCCGGCTGGAAGGGATCGAGGGGCTGGCGGTGCAGCGCTTCTCGTCGAAAGATGTGGTGCGGCACGCTATCGTCGGCCGCATCGTCCACGCCTATGAAGGCGGAGACGCCTGAGCCATCATGCTGGATGTGGATTGCGATATCGTCGGCGGAGACTGGGATGCGGGCTTCGACTGGGAGGCGCTGGCGGCCCGCGCGCTGGCCGCCGCCATTGATGGCGCCGGCCATGCCGCCCTGCTGGCGCCGGATTCCGGCCTCGTTGAAGTCTCCGTCCGGCTGACGGACGATGGCGAGGTGCAGACGCTGAACCGCGACTGGCGCGGCAGGGACAGGCCGACCAACATCCTCTCCTTCCCCATGCTGGACGCCGCCGGCCTGTCGCTGCTGGGCCAGCCGGGCACCGACACGCTGCTGGGCGACATGGCGCTGGCCTTTGCAACCATCGAACGCGAGGCGGCGCAGAAGGATATTTCCATCGAAGCCCATGTCGTCCATCTTCTGGTGCATGGCACGCTGCACCTGCTTGGCCACGACCATATGGACGACCCCGCGGCTGACGCCATGGAGGCGCTGGAAACGCGCATCCTGTCTGGCCTGGGGATCAGCAACCCCTATCGCGATCTGCCGCCCGACATGCGGGCGGTGGATGAACAATGATGGCCATGAGAGGCCCCGTCCATGAGTGATCCTTCCCCTGGAAGCGCGGAGTCGCCGTCCATCTGGTCGACCCTCCGCGAGCTGCTGCGCCTGCGCCAATCCTCGTCGCTGCGCGAGTCGATCGAGGAGGCCATCGAGGAGCATGGCCCCGACACCGGGGCGGACCCGGATGATCTGGACACCGCCGAGCGCACCATGCTGCGCAACATGCTGGACCTGTCAGACCGGCGGGCAGGCGCCATCGCCGTCCCCCGGTCCGACATTATCGCCCTGCCGGAATCGGTTGAATTTCTCGCCGCGGTCGCCGCCTTCCGCGAAGCCGGGCACAGCCGCCTGCCGCTCTATCGCGAGAGCCTGGACGCCGTGGTGGGGATGCTGCATGTGAAAGATGTCTATGCCGTGCTGGCCGACCGCATCGGCAGCGACACGGCCGGGCCCTGGCCCGCCGCGCTCAGCCTGATGCGCGAGGTGCTGTTCGTGCCGCCCTCCATGCCGGTGATTGATCTGCTCACCGAAATGCGCCGCTGCCGCACGCATATGGCGATCATCGTCGATGAATATGGCGGCACCGACGGTCTGGCGACCATCGAGGACATCGTCGAGGAAATCGTCGGCGATATCGAGGATGAGCATGACGATGAGGAAGTCGCCATGCTGCGCCCGTTGGAGGACGGCAGCTATGCGGCCGACCCGCGCGTGGAGCTGGACGCGCTGGAACAGACGCTGGGCGCGGCCTTTGCCGAGGATGCGAAGGCCGACGAGGTGGATACGCTGGGCGGGCTGGCCGTGCTGCTGGCCGGCCATGTGCCCGACGCCGGCGAAAGCATCGCTCACCCCAATGGCTGGACGCTGGAAATCATCGACTGCGACGGCCGGCGCATCGAAAAAATGCGCCTGATCCCCCCCGCCGCCCTTTCATCCGAAGATTAGCCCGAAAATTTTCCCAACTTTCGGGAAAATGAACGGTCAATTAGGAACACATTCATCGGGTAGAAATCTCCTGCTGGCGCAGTCAGTCGCTATCAAATTGAAATTATACAATAAATTATTTTTCTGAGAGTTGGCACGCATCCTGCATTGCTCCTGGCATCAAACCAACAGGAGACTTCAGATGACCAACTTCTTCCGCGCCAGTTTCGCCGCCGCCGCCGTCGCCATTGCCGGCACCGCCTTCACCTTCGGCATTGCCGCCGGTCCCGCCATGGCCCAGCAAAGGGTCGCCGTGCCGGTTCGCGCCGCCGAACTGGGCAGCGTGCAGGGCCGCAGCGCGCTGAACTATCGCATCACCGTTGCCGCCCGCACCGTGTGCGCCGCGCATGACGGCGAGCCGGGTCTGGCCGCCCGCACCGCTGCACGGCGCTGCGTCGACAAGGCGGTGGCCGACGCCGGCCAGCAGCTTGCCGCGCTGAAGGCCAGCCGCGTCATGCTCGCATCCAACTGAGAATTTCCCGCTTTTCTCCGGCCGGTCCCCCCTCACCCGGCCGGAGAGAACAGGCCCCGGCTGCCCGTCAAGGGCGGCCGGGGTCTTCCCGTTCTTCGCCCAGCCCATGTTTTTTCATCGCATGGCGCAACTGGTCATAGCTCAGCGCCAGCAGTTGCGCCGCGCGCCGCTGATTGTGCCGCGCCTTCTCCAGCGCGTCGGACAACAGTTGCCGTTCATAGGCCGCAATCGCCGCGCGAAAGCCCAGGCCCTTGCCCGGCGCCGCACGCGGCAGGCTTGATACCGATTCCTCGAACGCCCGGCCAATCGCCCGCACCGGGCTGGATTCCGGGCCGGCTGCCGGGCCGGTTTCCGGGCTGGATTCCGGGCCGGCAAAGGCACCCTTCGGCCGGAACGGGCTGTCGAACGGGTCCAGGTCCACCGTGCCGATTGGCCGCTCATGATCCGCCCAGCGATAGACGGCGCGCTCCGCCACATTCTTCAGCTCACGGATATTGCCGGGCCAGCCATGGCCTTCCAGAAATTCCATCACCTGCGCCTGAAATCCGGGGAAGCGCGGCCAGCCCAGTTCGGATGCCATGCGTCGCCCGAAATAATCGGCGAGCGCGGGAATATCCTCCCGCCGGGCGCGCAGCGGCGGCAGGGTAATCACCTCGAAGCTCAGCCGGTCCAGCAGATCGGCGCGGAACCGGCCCTGCTCGGCCAGACGCGGCAGATCCTCGTTGGTGGCCGCCACCACCCGCACATCCACCTGCACCAGCCGCGTCGAGCCAAGCCGGGTCAGCTCGCCATATTCAACCACGCGCAGCAGCCGCTCCTGCCCGGCGGCCGTCAGCATCCCCACTTCATCCAGAAACAGCGTGCCGCCATCGGCATCCTCGAATCGCCCGGCCCGCGCCCTGGCCGCACCGGTGAAGGCGCCGGCCTCATAACCGAACAGTTCCGCATCGATCAGCGTTTCGGGCAGCGCCGCGCAATTGACCGCGATCAGCGGTTCCTCCCAGCGCGGCGACAGGCGGTGCAGCCGTTCGGCCACCATCTCCTTGCCCGTCCCGCGCTCGCCCACCACCAGCACCGGCCGGTTGAGCGCGGCCGCGGCGCTGGCCCGCTCCACCGCGTCCAGAAACAGGCCAGCGCTGCCAACCATATGTGTGGGCTTGTCCACCATGCCGCCTGCATAGCGATACTTCGCATATTTTGCCAAGTGTTGGGATTATTTTCAAACTCTGCAACAAGCAGAATAGGTCAACCTGTTGCAATTCCATGCTATTTTAGTGAGCGCAAAGTTGGCACGCTTCCTGCATATCCATTCCCATCTATCTTTGGAGACTGCACATGCCCGCCCCCTTCCACCCCCGTATCGCCGCCCTGAACGGACCCGCCCTGCCGGCGTTCGGCATCGTGGCGCTGCTGCTGGTGGCCAATCCGATATCGCCCGTCACCCCGTCCGTTCTCAGTCCCGCAGAGGTCATCCTCTGATGCGGACGGAAACTGGTCCGGTTGGTGGGGGCACCCCCTCTCTCGCCCTCACTGTCCGGACCGCCTTTCCACCAGCGCGACAAAACGATACCCTCGCATATATAGACAGGAGCCACAGCATGGGCATTTTCTCCCGCGCCAGAGACATTCTCCAGGCCAATGTGAACGATCTTCTCGACAAGGCCGATGATCCGGCCAAGACCATCCGCCTCGTCATCATGGAGATGGAGGAAACGCTGGTGGAAGTGCGCGCCTCTGCCGCCCGCACCATCGCGGACCAGAAGGAAATGCGCCGCACCATCATCAAGCTGGAACAGGCGCAGGCGAGCTGGGCGGAAAAGGCCGAGCTGGCGCTCTCCAAGTCCCGCGAGGATCTGGCGACCGCGGCGCTGGTCGAAAAGCAGAAGGTGGGGCAGATGGCCCGCCAGTTGCAGGACGAGATGGACTATTTCATGGAGCAGTTGGAAGCGCATGAGGATGATATCCGCAAGCTGGAGGACAAGCTGCGCGAAGCCCGCACCCGGCAGAATGCGCTGCTCAACCGCATGGAAACAGCGCAGAACCGCGCCCGTGTCCGCGCCATGACGCGCGGTCAGCGCGTGGAGGAGGCTTTCTCCCGCTTCGAGGTGATGGAACGCCGCGCCGACTTTGCCGAAGCGCGTGTGGAGGTTTATGATCTTGCGCCGGTGCAGAAATCGCTGGAGGATGAGATCGCCGAGTTGCGCACCTCTGACGCCGTTGCCGAGGAGCTGGCCGCCATGAAGGCGCGCATGAACCGGGAGGGCTGAAATCATGGAAATATTCCCCGCCCTGGTGGCCATCGCCACCCTGTTCCTGGGTCTGCCCTGGCTGATTCTCCACTATGTCACCCGCTGGAAACAGGCGAGTTCGCTGACGGTGGAAGACGAGAATCTGCTGGACGAGCTGCACGACATCGCCCGCCGGCTGGACGAGCGCCTGCACTCGATCGAACGCATCATCGCGGTTGATCATGCCCAGCAGGGTGCCCTTAGCCGCGAAAACCCCGCGCACATCGCGCATTTCCCCCGTCAGGCTTCGGGCAAGGAGATCTGAACATGGCACGCCGCACCGGATTTTATCTCGACAAGAAGAATGGCAAATTCCTGGGCGTCTGCGCCGGCATCGCCGACTATACCGGCTTTGACGTGCTGTGGGTCCGCCTCGCCATGGCGCTGGGCACGGTCTTTGGCGGCGGCTTCCTCGCCATCGTCTATATCGTGCTCGCCGTCGTCGCCGACAGCAAGCCCTCTGCTTTTTATGAGGCCGAGCTGGCCGACCCGGAAGACGCGCAATTCTGGCAGAAGACCCGCGCGAAGCCGCAACGCAGCATCCGCGAAACCCGCTCCAGCTTTCGCGATATCGATCGCCGGCTGCGCGACATCGAAACCAGCTACACCAGCCAGTCCTCCCGCCTCGCACGCGAGATCGACGACCTGGGCCGTAACTGATCCGGCCGGGGGCAAAGCGGCCGCACAGCACCATCCGGGCTAACGCCCGGCAGCAAACACCAACCGGGCGAACGCCCGGCAGCTAACACCAACCGGGCAAACGCCCGGCAGCTAACAGAGGGCATGGAATATCATGGGCAATATCGGCATACTCGTCCCCATTCTCGCGCTGATCATCCCCATCGTCGCCATCATCAGCAATAATTGGCGCAAGGTGAAGGACCGGGAGATGGACCTGGCCGAAAAGGGCGGCGTGGTGCTGAACACCCAGGCCCGCGATCAGATGGCGCGGCTGGAACAGCGCGTGCAGGTGCTGGAACGCATCCTCACCGACAAGCGCACGCAGCTTTCCGACGAAATCGACCGGCTGCGCTGAGCGGCCGGGCAAAGGACCAGAACATGCCAATCCCCGACTTCGTGCAATCCCCCGGCTTCATCATTCTTGGCCTCGCGGCCATCGGCGGCTGGGTGTTCACCACCTGGCTCCGCATGCGCCACGGCTATCCGCTGGAAGGCACCTGGGGGCAGCAGATCAAGCCGGTCACCTCCGGCGAGACCAGCGAGCGGCTGCGGCTGGTCACGCAGGAAAATGCCCAGTTGGCCGCCGAGCTTGGCGCCATGAAAGACCGGGTCGCCACGCTGGAACGCATCGCCACCGATGGCGGCAGCCGTCTGGCCCGCGAAATCGACGATCTGCGCCACTAGAGCGCTGATAAACAGGAGGCAGGATATGGATTTCTGGGAAGCCGTCGTGCTCATCGTCGCCATTGTGGTGGTGGGCCGGGTGATGGCCGGCGGGCGCTGGAACAAGGAAACCAGACGCTGGGAAAAACATTCGCCGGACAATCCCTATGTAAAGCAGGGCCTGATGTCCGACGACGCCGGGCTGCGCAAGGAAATCGCCAGGCTGAACGACCGGGTCGCCACGCTGGAACGCATCGCCACCGATCCGGGCAAGCAGTTGGCGGATGAAATCGAACAGTTGCGCCACCGGCCGGCACCGGTGCGCCAGCGCATGGTGCCGCCGGAAGCGCCGCCGGAAAATTGATCGGCGCTTGCCAGAATCACGGGGTCGGGCCATGCCCGGCTCCGCCATGCTTCCAGCCTTCACCGACATTGAATCCGAATGGGACTCCGCGCTCGACTGGGATGACCGCTATGCACTGCTCATCGATCTTGGCCGCAAGCTGCCGCCCATGGATGCGGCGCTGAAAACCGCCGCCACCCGCGTGCCCGGCTGTTCCGCCAATGTGTGGGTCTATCCGCTGTCGCAGGGCGGCCGGATGCATTTCCAGGCCGACAGCGACGCCGCCATCACCAAGGGCATCGTGGCGCTGCTGGTCTCCATGGCTGAAGGCAAAAGCGCCGCCGAGGTGCTGAGCACCGATTTCCACGGCGCGATAGACCGGCTGGGCCTGCGCCGGCACCTGTCGTCCAACCGCACCCAGGGCCTGCCCAACATGATCGCCCGGGTGCGCGAAGCCGCCGAACGGCTGGCGGCATGAGCGAGCCGAACCTGCCGGATGACGCCGCGCGCATGCGCGGCTTCTTCGACCGCTTCCTCCAGGCCGTGCCGCATCTGGGGGCGCTCGGCATCCGCTATAGCGACCAGGGCAAGGATTGGGCCGAACTGTCGCTGCCCTATGCGCCGCAGCTGGTCGCCTATCCCGAAACCGGCGTGATCGCATCCGGTGCCATCTTCTCGCTGATGGACACGGCGGCGGGATTTGCGGTGCTGGTGGCGCTGGGCCGCTTCCTGCCGCATGCCACGCTCGATCTGCGCTGCGATTATCTGCGGCCGGCAACGCCGGGCGAAACGGTTTTCGGCCGGGCCGAATGCTATAAGCTCACCCGCCGCGTCGCCTTTGTGCGCGGGCTGGCGCATGATGGCGATCCCGCTCACCCCGTCGCCCATATCGCCGGCGCCTTCATGCTGACGGAGGGCTGAATGGCGCCGCTTCCCCCCTATGCCACGCTGCTGGGCATTCGCCTTGGGGCACCGGGCGTGCTCACCATGGGCTATGCGGCCCACCTCATCGGCTCGCCCGGCCGGCTGCACGGCGGCGCGGTGGCCGGGCTGATGGAGCTGGCCGCCAATCTGGCGGTGCGCGACGCGCTGAACGACGAGACCGCATCGCTGAAGCCGGTGAATGTGACGGTCGATTATCTGCGCGAAGGCGCGCCGGAGGACAGCCACGCCCGCGCCGTCATCATGCGGCTGGGCCGCCGCGTCGCCAATGTGCGGGTGGATGCCTGGCAGGCCGACGAAAGCCGGCTGATCGCGGCCGCCCGCCTGAACATCCTTATTGCGCGGGGCTGATGGCTTTCACGGCATCCACCACGCTGTCGGAAAACAGCCCGTCTATGCCGGTGGCAAGATAGGCGCGGATTTCGCCCACGGCGTCCCCCCGCGCCGCCCTGTCGCCGCCGCCGCGAAAATCCAGCGGCAGAAAGGCGTTTTCCGGCCGGAAGGTCCACAGATGCACCTGCAACCCCGCCCGGTGGGCACGCGCCACCAGATCGGTCGGCGGCAGCAGCCGGTCGCCCGCATCGCGGGGAATCACCAGCGCCTTTTCCGCCCCGATGGCATCGGCATAGCTGGCGATGTCACGCAGCCCCGCATCCGTCAGCATCATGGCATAGCTGGTGCCCGGCCTGTCCGCCGGCCCGCCGGCTGAGGCCACCAGCTGCACCAGCCGCAGCCGGGTTAGCGGGCGCAGCGCCTGCAAATTGCCCGCTTCGAAGCTCTGGATGAACACCGGATCGCGCTTGTCGCGCCAGCCCGCCGCCTCAAGCTGTGCCAGCAGCGCCGCTTCCAGCGGCAGGCCGATGGCGCGGAAATGGCCCGGATGCTTGGTTTCGGGATAAAGACCAATCACCCGCCCCAGCCGTGCGGATTCAGCCTGCACCAGCGCGATAATCTCCGCCAGCGTCGGAATCCGCTCCTGCCCGTCAAATTCGCTGTTGGCCGGCCGCAGCTGCGGCAGCCGTTCGCGCACAAACAGGCTTTTCAGCTCGGCAAGCGTGAAATCCTCGGTAAACCAGCCGGTTACAGTCTCGCCATCAATCGTCTGCGTCCGCTTGCGGCCGGCAAATTCCGGCCGTGCCGCCACATCGGTCGTGCCGGAAATCTCATTCTCGTGCCGGGCCACCAGATGGCCGTCGCTGGTCATCACCAGGTCCGGCTCGATCATGTCCGCGCCCTGCTGAATGGCAAGGCGGTAGGCCATCAAACTATGCTCCGGCCGCTCCGCCGATGCACCGCGATGGGCGATGATGAGCGGGGGGGTGGACGGACCGGCCATCGCGGCAGTGGATAGCAAAAATGCCGCGATAGCCAGCCCGATCCGCATCAGAAGTCTTTCCGCAGGGTCATGAAGAATTGCCGTGGCGCGCCGGCCAGCAGCGTCTGATTATCGCCCGCATTGCCAAAGCCGTTGGAGCCGATGGTGGACACATAATCAATGTCAAACAGGTTCGTCACCGAGCCCTGAATGGCCAGGCCCCGCGTCCAGCCCTCGCCGGCAAAGCGCCAGCCGATCGTGCCGTCCACCAGCGTGCGCGCACCCACCGAACGGTCGTTGGTATAGGTGAAATAGCGGCGCGACATGTGGCTGGCGCTCGCCCGGCCAAACAGGCCGCTTTCCGGATCATAGCTGATCTCGCCCTTCACCATATGTTCCGGCGTATCCACCACCTGCCGCCCCCGGATGTGCGCCAGCACCGTGCCGGCGGCATCCACCACATCGTCGCGATAGGTGGAGTCGTTATAGCTGTAGCTGCCAAACAGCAGCAGCGCCGGCGCGATTTCCCAGCCGGCGCCCACTTCGACACCCACAGAGCGCACCGAACCGACATTCTGCAACACCACCGGATTGCCGACGATACCGGCGCCCGACGTGATGCCAAGCAGCCGGTTGGCGAAATCGACATGATAGGCCGCAATCACCCCGCGCAGCGGGCCAAAGCCGAAGCGCCAGCCACCTTCCACCGTTTTCGAAGTTTCCGGCTTCAGCGTATCGCGGATGGCGTCAAAGCCGCTTTGCGTGGTGGAGAATGGCCCGGCCGTCGCGGCCGTCACAAAGGCGCGGCGATTCTCGGTATAGCTCAGGAACAGCTCGTTCGCCGCATC
>DITZ01000048.1:0-4762 GCA_002422985.1 Sphingomonadales bacterium UBA6171 | reverse complement strand
AAGCTGTCCGTCAGGTCGAAACGGTCCTGCAGATAGACCTGGATTGTCTCCGTGCCCATGTTGAACGCCCATTGGCTGAAGAAGGGGTCCTCCTTGAAGCTCAGTGACGAACGCGACGGTTCGGCGGCATTGTCCAGGCCATAGAAGCGGCGCGCATTCAGGAAGTCATTATTCTCGAACCAGAAACCGGCCTGAATGCTGTTGCGCCCAAACTCTGCCCTGGTGTCAAACACGATGCCATAGCGTTCAATGTCATATTCGGTCGTGCGCACCGAAATCGGCGCACCGCCCGGCGTGGCGACATAGGGGCTAAACCACAGGCCCTGACCATGATTGTCGTGATAATAGGGGTGCAGCGAAATTGACACGCCATCGGTGATTTCGGCTTCCAGCCGCACACCGGCCAGCCAGTCGCGCCGCAGGCCGGCGGCATCATAATAGGCGTCGTCCACGCTCTTCACCGGCGACGGATAGACAGTGCCGGCCGCAGGATTGGAAGCCGGGCCGGATACATCGCCGCGATTCTGTGCGATCTGCGCGATGCGCACCGCCAGCGCCCAGTCGGGGGCGAAATTGTCCCAGTCATAGCCCAGCCGGCCGATCATCTCCTGCGACATATCCTGATAATCATTCTCGCGCCGGTCAGAGAAGTTGACGAAGGCGGTCAGCGTCGCGCGATCGGAAAGATCGAACATGGCGCGCAGGTTCAGCTGATGCTGGCGCTGCGCGCCGTCGCCCTTCCACTTGCCGGCATCCAGCAGCGCATAGGAAATGCTGGCACGCATCGCACCCATCGAACCGGTATCGAAACGCACATAGCCGCGCATCGTATCCGACGAGCCATAGGTGGCGTTGGCGGCAAGACCCATCTCGTCAGACGGCGCGCGCGAGACAAATTCGATGGTGCCGCCAAGGTTGGAGGAGGAGGCGGTGCCGAGCGCACCCGCGCCCTGGCTCACCCGCGTCACGCCGATATTGTCGCTGATGATGGCGCGGCTGATGTGCAGACCATTATGGTTGCCATAGCTCATGTCGCCCAGCGGCAGGCCATCCAGCGTGAAGCCCAGCTGGTTCTGGTTGAACCCGCGCAGCGAGATGCGGGTGGACCATTCATAGGCACCGAACGGGTCCGCCGACTGGAAATTCACGCCGGGCAGCTTCTCGATCGCCAGGAACGGGCTGGAACCGGGTGCCGTCAGCCGGATCTGTTCGGCCGAAATTTCCGCCACCTGCCGGGTTTCGCCCTGACCGAAAACGATGATTTCCTCGATCGCTGCCGCCGGTGCATCGGCAGCCGGTGCCTGCTGCGCCAGCACGGGCACGGCAAAAACAGCGCCAAGAAGAAGGAAATGACGTGCATGCAACATATTGGAAGCCCCTGAAATTATGACAGGGGTGCGCCTGACAGAGCGATGTTGCAGTGCAGCGACAAATGTATGACAGGATGAAGGACAGAAGCGGCTGTGGCGCGGCAGCCACAGCCGTCCGGCTCAATCCCCCTTCTTGCCCATCTCCACGATGGTGCGGGCATTATCCGCGAAATTCCTGGCCGTTTCGCCATCGTCGGGGTTCAGGCGCGATTCGGCGGGCACGGCGATGCCGCGCTGTGCGGCCGGCCGCCCGGCAATCGCGCGGGACCAGCGGGCCAGATGCTCGAACGGCTCCGGGTCAACGCCGGACCAGCGCGCCGTGCGCGTCCAGCACCAGTTGGCGATGTCGGCGATGCTATAGTCGCCCGCCAGCCACTCATGATCCGCCAGGTGCCGGTCCAGCACGCCCAGCAGGCGGCGCACCTCGCCATGATAGCGATCGATTGCCGGCTGGATGCGTTCGGGGAAATAGCGATAGAAAACATTGGCCTGCCCCATCATCGGGCCAATGCCGCCCATCTGGAACATCAGCCACTGGATCACACGGCTGCGACCCTGCACATCACGCGGCATGAACATACCAGTCTTTTCCGCGAGATAGATGAGGATCGCGCCGGATTCGAACACGGCAAACCCGTCGTCTTCGATCACCGGGATGCGGCCGTTGGGGTTCATCCGCAGGAAATCCGCCGTCTTCTGCGCCCCTTTCATCAGATCGATCGAATGAACGTCATAGGGCAGGCCCATCTCTTCCAGGGCTACCGAAACCTTGTACCCATTGGGTGTGGGTGAGGTGTAAAGCCTGATCATCTGCGATACTCTTCCTGTGAGGGCCGGCGTTTACGCTGAGTCACTTCAGCGAAGCAATGCTGTTGGCGCAAACCCGCCCGGCGCAGCTTGCGATAGACTTCGCAGGTTCCAGCGCTATGGAAAATCATGGTTCGATTTCTCGTCATCGCCGGGCTGGCCGTTGCAGCCATAATCGTTGCGCTGTCGTTCCATCAGCCGCCGATGCGCCTCATGCCGACGCCCGTGGTCTTCCTTGATGGTGCACCCAACGCCTTTGCCGCAAATCCCAACCTCGTGCGCGATAACAGCATCGAGCTTTTCTACGCGACGAACCGCTTGCCGATCGGGCCGCGCACAAACCGGGTCTATGCCATCACGCCCAGCCGTGACTTGCAGATGGGTGTGGCAACGATCCGGATCGGGGATGAAACGACCATGTGGGACACGATCTACGCCATGTCGACCAACACTGTCGAAGACCGGCGCCCGCAACTGATTCTGGACAATCTGACCGAACTGGCCAGCCTGAGCGATGATGGTGCGCTCTCGCCGGGCTTGCGGGCGTGGTTGAAGCTGATCGACACGGCAATAGAGCGAAGCCCCGACAAGGACATCATCATCTTCGTGCATGGGGCCAATTCGACTGTCGAGCGGGCAGCAGGGCAAGCCGCGCAATTGCATCATTTCACGGGGCAAAACTCGGTTGTGTTGCTGTTTGCCTGGCCGACAGCCGAAAATTTCCTGCGCTATTCCGATGATATCGAAACGGCGTTCGGGGCTGCCCCGCAGCTGGCGCGGCTGATCAAGCTTCTTGCAGTCAACACGAACGCGCGGAACATCGATGTGCTGACCTACAGCGCAGGGGCTACCGTGGGCAGCGACGGGCTCGCGCTGGTGGGCAGGGAGGCGCGGCGCCCCGGCTCGCCAAGCCCGAGGCTGGGCGAAGTCTATCATGCTGCTCCGGATGCCGATTTTCGCGGCTTTGTGGATGATCTGCGCGATTACGCCAAGCTTGCGCGCCGGGTTTCGGTTGCAGTGAACATGGGCGACAGCGCGCTCAGGCTTTCGCAGACGATCAACCGGGCCTCTCGCGCCGGCCGGCCCGACATTGCGGAGTTGAGCCCCAACGCAAGCCGCTGGCTTCTGGAAGCGACGACAGTGCATGGGCTCGAAATCGTCCGGGTTCGCCCGGAAAACATACCCGCTCTTTCCGCGCGGTCGCACGCCTTCTGGTATGATGACCCCTGGGTGAGCAGCGATGTGCTTATCACCTTCCTGTTCCACCTTGCACCAGCGGACCGCGGGCTTGAACGCGAGGAAGGTGCGCAGGGCGGTGAACTGTGGACATTCCCGAAGGACTATCTCGACCGATTGCCACCGGTGATGGACGGCCTGCGGGACAAGGTGAGATCGAGAGCAAAGCCGGTTGCCGGGCCGAAAACCGCAATCGCCGCCGGCGCATAACCCGCCTATTGGCGGCGAAAGGCGCCCGTTTCCAGAAAGGCCAGCGTCTGCATGATCACCTGCCTGTTGTGGATCATTCTGGTGTGATCGACCGGCAGGGTGATGTGGTCGGCCATGCCATCCAGCCTTGTCGCTGCAACTGACACCAGCCCGTCGTTGGGACGGGGCAACAGGCGCGGCAGAATGGGCGCGATAGGCCGGTCGCCGGCAATCACGCCAAGCTCGAAATCGACTTTGCCCAGCAGGGCTTCGTCGGCCCGCGACCGCTGGGTGTGCAGATGCCGCCCCACCGGCCCGAGGATCGCGGAGTCGAGCTGGTAGCGACACAGGATGTCGGCGATCTCGCTCCCGCAATTGGGCGGCGCCAGCATCACGACACGGCCAAGGCCAGGTGGGCGGTTTTGTGTGATCAGCGCTCGCGCGACCAGACCGCCCAGCGAGTGCGTCACGATATGCAGGGGGCCCGGGCCGCCGCGCGCGAAGGCGGCAAGTCTGGGTTCGAGCACATCGAGGATCGCAGGCATCGACCTGCGAAAACCGTAGCTGGGCGACAAGGTGCGGTAACCGGCGCGTCGCAGGCTGTGGGCGATCAGCAGCATCGAAGCCCCGGTTCGCCCATGACCGTGCAGCAAGAGAATTGACGCGCGCTGGTCTTGAAACGGGGGCGGCTGCGAGGGGCGCGTGAAGGGAAGGGGCATGCGCTGGGTCACGCCTTCGGGTGGAAATGGGCGTAAACTGCCTCTGCCGTTGCCCGGCTGATCCCCGGCGCTTTCAGCAGATCGTCGAGCGCCGCCCCCTTCACCGCGCGCGCCGTGCCGAAATGCATCAGCAGCGCCTTCTTGCGCGCAGGCCCGATGCCGGGCACCTCGTCCAGCGTGGAAACCGTCATGGCCCTGGCGCGCTTTTGCCGGTGCGCGCCGATCGCGAACCGGTGGGCCTCGTCGCGCAGGCGCTGCAGGAAGAACAGCAGCGGGTCGTTCGGCGGCAGGGTCATCTCTCGCCCATCGGGGAAATGGAATGTCTCCCGCCCGGCATTGCGGTCCGGCCCTTTCGAAATGCCGACCAGTGGAACATCCTGCACACCCAGATCCGCCAGCGCAGCGACCGCCGCCGACACCTGACCCTTGCCGCCGTCGATC
>DITZ01000114.1 GCA_002422985.1 Sphingomonadales bacterium UBA6171 | reverse complement strand
TGCTGGACGGCCGCGAATGGAACGAGGTGCCCGACCATGCCTGACCTCGAAGCCCGCCTCTACAGCTTCACCGAGCTGCGCGCCCGTATCCCCATCGGCGAGCGCACCTTGCGCGATGTGATTTCGCGTTTAGGATATCGCGCCGCGCCCGGCTGCGGGCGGCTGCTCTTCGACGCCGCCGATCTGGCGCGGATCATGGAGGCCGTGAAATGTCGCTCAAGCTTATCCGCCCCGGCGACCGGGGAAACCGCTATTGGCTCGTCCGGGGCACGGTCGGCGGACGACGCATTGAAGTCTCTTCACAGACAGGAGACAAGGCGGCTGCTGCGCGATTTGCGGCCCAGCTCGAAGCGCGGCTCCTCGAAGATCGTCTCCCTGCCAACCCGCTAGATGTAACCTTCCGGCAGGCCGCTGATCGCTGGATCGCCTGGAAGGATGCCGGCGAGATCGACCGCCGCCGGATCGACCGGCTTTGCCTGAAGCTGGGGACAAAGCGCGTGTCCGAGATCGTGCATGCCGATCTGGTGGAAACCGCCCGGGCCCTCTATCCCGACCGCAAGCCAGCCACGCTGAACCGCGAGGCGATGGCGCCGGCCGCCACCGTGCTGCACTATGCCGCCAGCAATGGCTGGTGCCCCTGGCTTCGCGTTGCGCTGTTCCGCGCCCCCCGGCCGGTCACGCGGGCGACGGATATGGAAACCGCCGCCATCCTGCTGGCCGCCGCGAAAGACCCGGATAAGGAGCTGCTGCTGCTCTGGCTGTTCAAGATGGGCGACCGGATATCCGATGTGCTGGCCATCCGCTGGGACCAGATCGACCTGACCCGCCGCACCGTCACCCATGTCCAGGGCAAGACATCCCGCCAGCGCACCGCCGCGCTCGATGACGAATTATGGGAGGTGCTGGCCAACTGGCCGGCGGAGACCCGCACCGGCAGGCTCTTCCCCCGCTGGGCACGACGCGAAAGCGTCTATAACTGGCTGCGCCCGCTGGCCGCGTCCTGCGGCGTCAAATTCACGCCGCATATGGCGCGCCACAGCGTCGGAACCTGGATGGCCGCGCATGGCGAAAGCCTGCGGGCGATCATGGGGAAGCTTGGCCATGCCGATGCCAAATCCTCGATCCGATACCAGGCCGAAGACATCGAGGTCATCCGCGCCGCCACAAAAAAATGGGGGAATTTGCGGGGGAGAGACACCACAAAGGCGCAGAAAGCCTAGAGCCTGTGGCCCATTGGTAATGGAGAGGTCGAGAGNNCCTCTCTCGCAGCACCATTTTTTCCGCAGAAAACCTAGACTTTCAGCACTTTGTCTAATGTGCCGACTATGCGAACAGCGGCAGAACATTGCAGCTATATGCGGGGGGAGTGGGGGAAAACTGGGGGAAAATGTTCGCCGGGCGTTCCGGCTCGCCGGCATTGTACAATGATGTACAATCCGGACCATCCGCACCACCGGAGCAGCGGCGGCCATGCCGGCGATCACCACCATCGAGCTGCTGTCAGAGGCCGCGCGCTATGACGGCCAGGTGATCGCGCATTGCGCCTGCGGACATAGCGGGCCGATCGATCTTCAGCGCGCGATCGACAAGGCCCCCAGCGACTACATCAGCAGGATCGGCCAGTGGGTGCGTTGCCGCAAATGCGGGGCTGACCATCCGCGTTTGGAGTTGGCCCTGCCGGACGGCCAGCGGCGGGAGTATCGGCGGGGATGATCAGTCGACCAGCCCCCTGACCGCATCCAGCTTCGCCCGGCAATCCTCCCCCGCCTCCCACAGATCCACGACATAGCCTGCAACTCCCCGCTGCGACTCCGCATCGGGCACGGCCGGCGATGGCGCGCATGTCAGAAGCGCCGCCGGCACCTGTTGGCGCTGATACTCAATCCGCGTCACCACCCGTTCTGTCTCGCAGCCCGTCAAGAGCAGACCGCAGAACGCGAGAAACAGGGCCGTCATCTGATATCGGGGCATCGGCAATCCCTTTGCGGATGGGGGCGAGGCGTGCGGCGCGGGAGCGGGCGGCGGCCAGATCGGCGGTGATGGCATCGAGGGCGCGGGCGTGGTCCTGCCGTTGCCGGTCGAAGGCGGCTTTGGCGGCTTCCTGCCCTTCAAGCGCGATGTCCCGATCTCTGGTCAGGCTGGCATTGTCCTTTTCCAGATTGGCCACATCGGCGCGCAGGAATGCGGTGTAGGCGACCAGGCCCATCATGAGCAGGGCCACCACTCCAAGCGCCGGCAGCGCCAGCGGGGCAAGCTTGGCCGTCAGCCAGGCAATCATGATTTGACCGCCCGATAGATCGCCAGCCCCGCCAGCAGGACCGCGACAGCGATCAGCGCATACTTGGCATAGTCCAGCGTCTCCGCCAACGGCGTCAGGGCGCCCGTAGCGTCGTGCAAGGCTGTCTCGACCGCCTGCACTGCGCCTGCGCCTGCTGTGGCCGCTGTAGCCCCGCCAGCGGGCTTCCTGACGGCGGGATCGGTCGCCGGGCTGACAGGGCGTTCTTCGGCAAACCGCGTTGCCAGCTTCGGCCACGGGCTGCCCCATGTGCGCTTTGGCCCCAGATCCAGATGGATGAAGTTGGCGCGCGGTTCCGGGTATCGGCCTATCCCGGTGAAGCCTATGCTGCGCGCAAGGGCTTCGACCTCCGCGCCGTCCAGGTTGCCGAGTCCGATATCGACCGCATCGCCCGTCAGGTGCCGGCTGTTGGCCGCGCCCCCGACCTTGGCGTTATGCCCCGGCGAGCGGTAGGCGCTGCGGACGATCATCGGCTTATCGCCGCAGTGATAGCGCAGGCGCTCCAGCTTATCCATCAGAGCAATGGAGATGAACACCCGGCCTGTTCCACGGCAGGCCATTTCCTGCGCGGAGAAATTCCGCCACGGCCAATGCTCG
>DITZ01000050.1 GCA_002422985.1 Sphingomonadales bacterium UBA6171 | reverse complement strand
TTGAGGTCGGCGTCGATCGCCATCTGTTTGCCGGGCAGCGCGTCCAGCGTGAAGCGGGCGGACACTTCGGACACCCGGCCCGCGCCCTTGGCGATAACGGACATGTTGATGATCATCAGGATCACGAACACGATCAGCCCGACGATGAAATTGCCGCCGATCAGCACCTTGCCGAATGCCTCGATCACATGGCCGGCGGCGTCTGTGCCCTCATGTCCGGCGACCAGCACCACGCGGGTGGAGGCGACATTCAGCGCCAGCCGCAACAGCGTGGCGAACAGCAGCACGGTGGGGAAGGAGGAGAAGTCCATCGGGCGGGCAGCGCTGAGCACGACCATCAACATCACGAGCGAAAGCAGGATGTTGCCGACGAACATGATGTCCAGCAGGAAAGCGGGCACCGGCACGACCATCAGCAGCACGACCGCCAATATGGCCGCCGGCAGCAGCGCCTTGCCGGATCCGGCGGCGAGCGTTGATTGCCATTTCACCATCAGCCGGCCCCCAGTTCCGCCAGCAGCAGCCGGGCGGCCTGCGCCATCAGGCGCGGGTCAGCGTCGCTGGCAGGGGTGGCAAGGGTGGCAGGCGCAGCGGCCAGGCTGGCGGCGAGGCGTGGCGGCACAAAGGTGCCGGCTGGCGGCAGCGTGGTGCCGGTTGGCGGTGGTGCGGATGTATCGCCCAGCCCCAGCTTGCGGGCGAACAGGGCATGAATATCTGCAAGGCTGCGGGCGCTGCCGTCCTGCGCATAGAAGATGGCGCGGTTGGCGTTGGCCGGTGCCGGGAACAGGCTGGCCGCCGCCTGCGCCGGATTGCCGGCCATCGCCCCCAGAAAGCGCGTCGCGCCGCCCGCGCCCAGGAAATGTGCGAGATAAAGGTCCACCGTGGAGGCCGCGCGGCCCAGCGCTTTCTCCAGCGTGGCGGCATTGTCCGCCATATGCTCGGCCGCCATCAGCGCGGCGGTGCCGGCGTCGGTTTTCAGTGCCAGCGCCTCTGCCCGGCTGCCGGGCGTGATGCCGTGGCGCGCGCCATGTTTGGCCAGCGTGTTCAGCCAGCTGCTGTCGATGAACTGGAAAAGCCCGGCGGCAGACGAGGTGCGCGCCCGCGCCGCCGGGTTGAAACCGGATTCCAGCCGCGCGGTGTGGAACAGGGCGGCAAAATCCACGCCCGTCCGCTCCGCCGCCTGCCGGATGGCCGGCAGCACCGCATCCGCAGCGCGCGCAAGGGCAGGGGGCAGGGGGTAGGCCATGCGGAATGTTTAGCAATTGCCGTGCCATGCGCGTGGCAAGGCTGGTCCGAAATGGTTGCGATGAGCCGTTGATTGCGGGCTTGAACCATAGCGGCGCGGCGGGCCGGGCTTGTCGGGGCGATCTGCTGTTGTTCTGAGCTATGGCAATGCGCTGCTATGCGGCGCTGCGCGCGGCGCTGCGCGGCGGCAAATTCTATCGCTGCGCGGCGGCTTTCTGGGCGGCGGCCGGGTGCAGTTTCTGCAGGCGCCGGAGGGCTTTCTTGCCCGGCATAATCCGGTTTGACGCTTTCCCGCCCACGCGGGGCTTGACGGGGCGCTTTGGAGGCCCGACCTAAAGGCTTATGAATCGCGACCAGTTCCTGATGGACCCCACCGCCGGGCTTGTGCCCATCGTTATCGAGCAGTCGAGCCGGGGCGAGCGCTCCTTCGACATCTTCTCCCGCCTGCTGCGGGAGCGGATCGTGTTTGTGAACGGGCCGGTCGAGGATAATATGGCCAGCCTGATCGTGGCGCAGCTGCTGTTTCTTGAGGCGGAAAACCCCAAGAAAGACATATATATGTATATCAACTCGCCGGGCGGGGTGATTACCAGCGGCATGGCGATCTATGACACGATGCAATATATCCGGCCGAAGGTGGGCACGGTCTGCATCGGCCAGGCGGCTTCGATGGGCAGCTTCCTGCTGGCCGCCGGCGAGCCGGGCATGCGGGTTTCGCTGAAAAACGCCCGCATCATGGTGCACCAGCCATCGGGCGGTGCGCAGGGCCAGGCGACCGACATCGAAATTCAGGCGCGGGAAATCCTGCGTATCCGGGCGCATATGAACAATCTCTATGCCCAGTTCACCGGCAAGCCGCTCGCTGAAATCGAAATCGCGATGGAGCGGGACCGCTTCATGAGCCCCGAGGAAGCGAAGACGTTCGGGCTGGTGGATGAGGTGATGGATAAGCGCCCGTCGCCACAGGAAGGCGAGCTAAAAGCGGCATAGTTAGTTTAGTCCATAGAGGCGTGATATGAATACTGTCGACAATGATCAATTATTTATGAACAGCATCACTCTGAATGGACTTAATAATGCTGTTCTATTGTTAAATTCAGATGTATGGATGCAGAGAGGGCCACATGCTGCATTAAAAAAGAATGTAGTTTTGACTTATATTTTGATCATGTTACGTGATGCTGCCGGCAGGGCTGAAAAAAATGGAAATCGTATTGTTGTAACGGATGATATTCCAAATTTTCAAGATATTAAAGATCTAACAGATCTTATTGTTAAAGCTCGTGATACTGTATGTCACTATTCGAGTAAAAATAGCAACATAGGTACTGGTAGGGTTTCGATTATTACTTACGGAAGGGTGTCAAATCATTTTAATGGGGTCGATATACAGGGCGAATATGACGACGACATATCATTTTGGTTTGGAACACTGAGGGTATATTTAAAGCGTAACCTTATTCGAATGGCCGATGAATTGCAGTCGGTTTTTGATGATGAACCGCGACCGCTCTGAGGTCGATAGCCGAAACTCAATTGATTGCACCTTCTCCTTTCGCCCTTGCGGAAGGGAAGCGGGGCGCTAACATGACGGCAGCCGGGGAACGGTCTCCGGCGGAAGGAAGACGATGACCAAAGTCAGCAATGGTGGCGATGCCAAGAATATCCTCTACTGCTCCTTCTGCGGAAAGAGCCAGCATGAGGTAAAGAAGCTGATCGCCGGGCCTACCGTCTTCATTTGCGATGAATGCGTTGAACTGTGCAACGATATCATCCGCGAAGAGACGAAGAACGCCATGGTGAAAACGCGGGACGGCGTGCCGACCCCGCGCGAGATCATGAAGGTGCTGGACGATTATGTCATCGGCCAGAATCACGCCAAGCGCGTTCTTTCGGTGGCGGTGCACAATCACTACAAGCGCCTCGCCCATGGCGGCAAGGGCGCGGAAGTGGAGCTGGCCAAGTCCAACATCCTGCTCGTCGGCCCCACCGGCTGCGGCAAGACGCTGCTGGCGCAGACGCTGGCGCG
>DITZ01000031.1 GCA_002422985.1 Sphingomonadales bacterium UBA6171 | reverse complement strand
CCGAAGGCCACCGTCTTGCCGGAACCGGTCTGGGCGGAGACGATCATGTCCTGCGTGGTTTCGGCTTCCAGAACGGCGGCCTGAACGGGGGTGGGCTCGGAATAACCGCGCGCGGCAAGGGCCGTCGCCAGTGGCGAGTGAAGGTCTGCGAAGCTCATAAATCTCCAGAATGGATAACCGGCCGCCCGGCGACAGAGCCGGACAGCGGGAGGGCTGATAAGGGTTTCTCGGAACGGTGCCGGCAACCTGTCTGCGGCCTCTCGACCGCGCTAGCCCTGATCCAAGCCGCCCCCTTAGCGGGCATTTTGCGATTTTGCAATGCGCAGATGTCGCACCGCAACATCGCGAATGGCAGCAACGATGGCATCGGGCGCATCGAACATCATCATATGGCCGGAATCGGGCACGATGCGCACATTGCCGTCTGTGGAAATCGCTGCCGTTTCCGCATATTGCCTGGCCATGGCCGCGCCACCGCCGCGCGCCGCCGACAACAGGATCAGCGGCACATCCAGACTGGCTGCACCCTGCCCGTCCAGCGCGATGGAGGTGCTGGTGGCGAAGCTTTCCATTTCCGAAAGCCGCGCGGCCCAGCGGGCCTCGGCTTTCTCCGCCGGTTCCACCCGGCAGCGGGCGTTGGCGGCATCCTCCAGCGTGCCGGCCCGCGCGGCGGCCAGACAGCGGGCGGCGCGCTGGCGCAAGGGATTCAGCGAGGCGGGGGGATTCAGCGACGCGGGGGCCAGCCGTGCCTCCTGATGCGGCACGCTGGGGTCCACCAGCACCATCGCCGCCACCTCTGCCGCATGGTCCAGCGCAAACTGCCGCATGTTGAGCGCACCCAGCGAATGGCCGACCAGAATATAGGGGCCGGGAAGGCCCGCCGCCTTTGCGGCCGCTGCAAGGTCGGCGGCCACGGCCCGGCCATCGCGCGGCAGCGGCCCGGCGTCGCTGCGGCCGGCCCCGGCGCGATCCTGTGCGCAGAGCAGAAATTCGCCCGCCAGTGGCGTCATCACCCGCGCCCAGGCCCGCGAATCCGCCGCCCAGCCGGAATCCAGCAGCACGGTAGGGCCGCTGCCCTCACACCACAGGTTCAGCACCCGGCCATCGGGCAGGATGACGGGCCGGTCAACCGGCGCGGCGTTGAGCGGCAGGGCCAGCAGCAACAGCGCTGCGGCCAGCGCCTTCATGCCAGCAGCGCGCCGACGCCCAGCGCGGCGAAAATAGCCGCCGCTACAAAGCGCAGCAGCTTCATCGGCAGCACGCGCAGCAGCTTGTCGGCAAAAATCACCGCCGGCGCATTGGCCAGCATCATCCCCGCCGTGGTGCCCATCGTCACCGCCACGACCGAATCAAAGCGCGCGGCGAGCGCGACGGTCGCAATCTGTGTCTTGTCGCCCATTTCCACCACGAAAAAGGCGATGGTGGTGGCCAGAAACGCCCCCCATTTTCCCACGCCCACCGGGCCGTCATCCGGCTTGTCCGGCACCAGCGCCCAGATGGCGGTGGCGAAAAAGCCGGCCGCCAGCAGATAGTGGAGCCAGCCATCGGGCACCATGCGCGCAATCAGCGCCCCCAGCATCGCGGCCAGCGCGTGATTCAAGATGGTTGCGGTGAAAATCCCGGCGATAACCGCCCAGGGCTGACGAAAGCGCGCGGCCAAGATGATGGCCAGCAGCTGGGTCTTGTCGCCCATCTCGGCCACGGCGACGGTCAGCGTTGAAATTGCGAAAGCCTCAAGCATGGGGCGGCAATGCCCGCCATCCTCACAGGTTGCAAGGCCGGCGGGCCGGGCCTAACCCTCAGCCCATGTCCACGCCACTTGACCGCCTTGTCACCCTGCTCGACGTCGAGGAAATCGAGGTCGATCTCTATCGCGGCCGCAACACCGATGAAGGCTGGGTGCGCGTCTATGGCGGGCAGGTGGTGGCGCAGGCGCTCGCCGCCGCCCAGCGCACCGTGGTGGATGATCGGCCGGTGCACAGCCTGCACAGCTATTTCATCCGCCCCGGCGAGCCGAAAATCCCCATCCTCTATCGCGTGGAGCGCGAACGTGATGGCACCTCCTTCTCCACCCGCCGCGTCACCGCCGTGCAGCATGGGCGCGCCATCTTCGTGCTGGCGGCGAGCTTCCAGACCCGCGAAACCGGCCTCGAACATCAGGACGCAATGCCCGAAACCCCCGGCCCCGATGGCCTGCTGAACGAGATTCAGCTGCACGAGAAGAATGCGCATCAAATCCCGGAGCCCTGGCGCACCAGCTGGGGCAGCCGCGAACGGCCGTTCGAGTTCCGGCCGGTCAGCCAGCACAGTCCGTTCCTGCCGATCAGCAGGCCGCCGCGCGCCGGCAACTGGTTCCGCGCGGATGGGGCGGTGCCGCTGTCGCATCAGGTGCGCGCCGCGCTGCTGGCCTATGCGACCGACATGACGCTGCTCGACAATTGCCTGCTGCCGCACGGCATCGCTTTTACGGACGCCAGGCTGCAAGCCGCCTCGCTGGATCATGCCATCTGGTTCCATCACGCCGTCGATCCGTCGCAATGGCATCTTTATGATCAGTCCAGCCCGGCGGCGTCGGGCGGGCGGGGCCTGAATATCGGCCGGGTGTTCGCGCGGGATGGCCTAATGGTCGCCACCGTGGTGCAGGAGGGGCTGATCCGATACCGGCAATGACAGGGGCCGTGCTGATCGGCCTGGGCCTGCTGACGCTGCTGCTGGCGGTGCTGCTGGCGTTGCTGGCCATGCGCGGCATCTTCCTGCCCGGTCGCCGCAGCTTCGCCCTGCCCCAGCGCTGGGCACCGCCGGAGCCGGCTGCGGCCGTTATCGACGCGCTGGACTGGGACGGCTGGCTGGCCATCGAAGCGCGAATCTTCCGCATCAGCGATCAGCGGCTGCACCGCCGCACGCCCGCCGGACAGTGGAACCGCAGCCAGCGCCTGCTGCCGCAGGGGCGAGCGGCGGGCGCCGTGCTGCTGCTGCACGGACTGACCGACAGCCCCCGCCTGCTGCTGCATTTTGGCGAGGCGGCGCACGCCGCCGGCTGGGCGGTGGTGGCCCCGCGGCTGCCCGGCCATGGCACCAGCCCCGCGGCCCTGCTGGCCGTTCGCCCGGAACAATGGCGCGCCTGTGTGGCGCTCGCACTGCGGGAAGCGCGGCGGCTGGCAGATGGCGGACCGCTGGTCGTGATCGGCTACAGCAATGGTGCGGCGCTGGCGCTGCTGGCGGCGCTGGATGGCGCGCCGATGGACCGGCTTATCCTCCTCTCCCCGATGGTCGGTATGCGCGGCAGCGCCAGAGCGGCCGGGCTGGCGGCGCTCCCCGCCCGCCTGCCCTTTCTGCGCAAATCCGCCTGGCTGCATATCGCGGCAGAGAATAACCCCTATAAATATCAGAGTTTTCCACTCAAAGCCGCACAGCTTGGCGGGGAGGTCAGCGCGCAATTGCAGGAAAGGCTTGGCGCGCCCGGCGCGACAGAGCGCCTGCCGCTGATGCTGATCGCCCAGTCCGTGGCCGATGCGACGGTCGATGTCGCGGCGCTGGAGGATCATCTGCTCAGCCGCCTCAACCGCGGGGCAGACAGGCTGCTGCTTTATGGCACCAATCCCGCAGCCCCGCTGGCCGCCGAGGTGCGCCCCTCCATCGCCGGTCTGGCCGACGCCATGGCCGCCCGCCTGCCGCCGGCGCTCGCCGTCACCCGCGCTGACGCCGGGCCGGCGGCCGGCGAGGGCTGGCCGGCCGCCGTCCTCACCCTCTCCCATGTGGCGCTGCCCCTGCCGGTTGATGATGCGGTTTACGGCATAGCCGCGCCGCTGCTGGCCAGGGTGCCACACGGCGAAACCGGCATCTTCACCGGCGATCGGCCGGATCCCGTCCGCATCACCTGCAACCCCTTCTTTCCCTTTCTGCTGCAAGCCGCCATGACTGTGCTGGCGGAAGCCAAGTCCGCGCATGTCAGGGGCAATGCATGAGCGCCATTACTGCGATCGAAACCGGCATCGATCATCTTTCCAGCTTCGTGTTCGCCACTATTTCCATGGGCGGGGTAGAGATTCAGCTGATCGTGCTGTGGCTGGCCGCTGCCATGATTTTCATGACCTTCTGGCTCGGTTTCCCGCAGATTCGCGGCTTTACCGAAGCCTGGCGCATCCTGCGCGGCCGCTATTGGGACGATAGCGCACCCGGCGAGGTCAGCCAGTTCGCCGCGCTGGCCACCGCACTGTCGGGCACCATCGGGCTGGGCAATATCGCCGGCATCGGGGTCGCTTTAACAATGGGCGGGCCGGGCGCGATTTTCTGGATGTTCATCATCGGCATCTTTGCCATGGGCTTGAAATGTGCGGAAGTGACCCTCGGCCTGATGTTTCGGGAGGAGATGGCCGGCGGGCGGGTCAAGGGTGGGGCCTGGGTTACGCTGGAGCGGGGGCTGGCCTCGATTGGCTGGCCACGGCTGGGGCGCGGGCTGGGGCTGTTCTATGCCTTCCTGATGATCGGTGGCTCGCTGTCGCTGTTTCAGGTCAATCAGGCATTTCCGCCGGTTGCCCAACAATTTGGCATGGATGATCCCATCATTTTCGGCCTTGTCTTTGCGATTCTGGTGGCGCTGGTGCTGCTGGGCTCCATCCGCTGGATCGGGCGCGCCACCTCCATATTGGTGCCGGCGATGAGCTTCATCTTCATGGCCGGCTGCCTCGCCATCATCTTTTCGGGCTTTGATCGGGTGCCGGCTGCCATCAGTCTCATCGTTTCAGAGGCGTTTAACAGTCAGAGCCTGTTCGGCGGCATCCTTGGTGCCTTCGTAACCGGCATGCGTCGCGCCATCTATAGCTGCGAAGCCGGGCTTGGCACGGCGGTCGCCGCGCATGCGCAGGCGAAAACCCATGATCCGGCATCCGAAGGGCTGGTCGCGCTGATCGAGCCTTTCCTGGATACGGTGGTAATGTGCACCATCACCGGCATCGCCTTTGTGGTGGCCGGCACCTGGGATCCCGCCACCAATGGCGGGCTGGTGGGCGTGGAAATCGCCACGGCGGCTTTTGCAACCATCACGCCCTGGTTCCCGATGCTGCTGGCGGTGGCGGTGTTCCTGTTTGCCTATGCCACCGTTGTCGCCAATGGCTATTATGCGGCGGAGGCCTTCCAGCATCTGGTTGGGCATGGGCGCAAGCGCGAGCTGGCCATCAAGATCGCCTTCTGCTGCATCCTGCCGCTGGGGGTGATTATCGAGATGGGGGCCATCGTCGATTTTGTGGATTCGGTCTATTTCCTGATGGCCATCCCGAACATCATCGGCCTCTATCTGCTGGCGAAGCCGCTGCGCGCCGAGATGAACCGCTATATGCAGAAAAGAAAGGGCTGAGCCACCATGACCGAAACAATTACCACCGCGCATATCATCGAGACCGGCGAGAGCCGTTTTGCCGTGGATATTGATGTGATGGGCCATGCCATCAAGGGCGATGAGCCGCTGGATGCCGGCGGCGGGAATCTTGGGCCGGCGCCGTTTGATCTTTTAACGGCGGCGCTGGGGGAATGCACGGCCATGACGGTGCGCTGGTATGCCGAGCAGCAGAAATGGCCGCTGGAGAAGGTGGAGGTGACGCTGACGCACCGGAAAGGCGGCGAAGGCGCGTTGTCCGCCAGGCAGGATGTGTTCGCCAAGACCATACGCATTATCGGCCCGGACCTGACGGATGAGCAGCGGCGGAAGCTGATCGCAGTGGCCGCGAAATGCCCGGTGCAGCGGGCGCTGGAGGGCACGCCGCTGATCCATACAGTGGCGGGGTGATGCTGGCTTCTGCTTGCATGGCCTTCCCCGCGCACGCGGGGATGACAGGGGGATGGGGATAGGCCCGAACATAAAAAGGCCGGCGGGGTTTCCCTCGCCGGCCAATTTCATGTGCGGTTGTCCTGTCAGCTTTTGGCGGTTGCTTCTGCCAGGGCGGCCTGCTGGGCGCGCAGCGCCGCGTCGCGGCTGTTGGCCGTGACACGCAGCCGACCGAGCGCGGCGCCGGTGCCGGCGGGGATGAGCCGGCCGACAATGACATTTTCCTTCAGCCCCTGCAGCATATCGACCTTGCCCTGAACGGCGGCTTCGGTCAGCACCCGCGTCGTTTCCTGGAACGATGCGGCGGAGATGAAGCTCTTGGTTTGCAGGCTCGCCTTGGTGATGCCCAGCAGCACCGGCTTGCCAACCGCGGGCTGCTTGCCGGCGGCCAGCAGCAGCACATTGGCTGCATCCATCTCCTCGCGGTCAACCTGTTCGCCCTTCAGCAGGGTGGAGTCACCGTCGTCGGTGATTTCCACCTTTTGCAGCATCTGGCGAACGATCACCTCGATATGCTTGTCGTTGATCTTAACGCCTTGCAGACGATAGACTTCCTGCACTTCCGAGCAGAGATATTCCGCCATCCGCTCGATGCCGAGCACGTCCAGAATGTCGTGCGGGTTGGCCGGACCATCGACGATATAGTCGCCGCGGCGCACCATGTCGCCCTCCTGCACGGCGATATGCCGGCCCTTGGGCAGCAGATAGACAATGGGTTCCGCATCGTCTTCGGGGTGCAGTTCCACGCGGCGCTTGGCCTTATAGTCCTTCCCGAACACGACCCGGCCATCGACCTTGGCGATGATGCCATTATCCTTGGGCACACGCGCTTCGAACAGCTCGGCAACNNGGCCATCGGCCACCGAGAGAATGGCGCCGGCCGGCAGCAGATAGCGGCCCGCTTCGCCGGACTGTTCGTCCAGCAGCGTAACACGCGGCCGCAGATCGTCCTTGGCCTTTGATGCCTTCCATTCGGCCACGACCTTCTGGGCGATGCCCGTCGCGTCATCAACCTCTTCGCNNCGCAGCGTCTGGCCTTCGACCAGATCCTGGAACTTCGCCACACCCGACTTATCGGTGATAATCGGACGGGTGTAGGGGTCCCAGTCGGCCAGCCGCTGGCCCTTCAGCACCTTGGCGCCATCCTTCACCGCCAGAACGGTGCCGAACACGATCTTGTGCATCGACCGCTCGCGGCCTTCGCTGTCCAGGATCGCGATCTCGCCACCGGTGGGCGCCATGCCGATGATACGGCCACGGCTGTCGGCGATCACGGGCAGGTTGCGATATTGCACCACCCCGTCGATCGGGCTGTCGTGGCTGGATTGCTCCGACACCTGGGCGGCGCCGCCGATGTGGAAGGTCCGCATCGTCAGCTGCGTGCCCGGTTCACCGATGGACTGAGCGGCGATAACGCCGACCGCCTCGCCGATATTCACCGGCGTTCCGCGTGCCAGATCGCGGCCATAGCAGCGACCGCACACGCCCTGCGCGGCTTCGCACACCAGCGGCGAGCGGATTTTGACTTCGGCGATGCCGGCATCCTCAATCTGCTTCACATGCTTTTCGTCGAGCAGCGAATCGCGGGCGAACAGGATTTCATTGGTCTTGGGATCAACGATATCATCGCACACGGTGCGGCCGAGAATACGCTCCGACAGCGCCACGATCATCGCGCCGCCTTCAACAATCGCCTTCATCGTCAGCCCGCGATGCGTGCCGCAATCATCTTCCAGCACCACGCAATCCTGGCTCACATCCACCAGACGGCGGGTGAGATAGCCGGAGTTGGCGGTTTTCAACGCCGTATCGGCAAGGCCCTTGCGGGCACCGTGGGTGGAGTTGAAATATTCCAGAACCGTCAGCCCCTCCTTGAAGTTGGAGATGATCGGCGTTTCGATGATTTCACCCGACGGCTTGGCCATCAGGCCGCGCATCCCGGCGAGCTGCTTCATCTGGGTTTGCGAACCCCGCGCGCCGGAGTGGGCCATCATATAGACGGAGTTGATCTGGCGCTGGATGCCGGTTTCCTCATCCACCGGCGTGGCCGAGATTTCCTTCATCATTTCAGCCGCGACTTCATCGCCGCACTTCGCCCAGGCATCGACGACCTTGTTATACTTCTCGCCCTGCGTGATCAGGCCGTCCTGATATTGCTGCTCGAAGTCCTTGGCCAGCAGACGGGTGTTGTCCACCAGCCGGTCCTTGGCATCCGGAATGATCATATCGTCCTTGCCAAAGGAAATGCCGGCTTCGCACGCATGACGGAAGCCCAGCGCCATGATGGCGTCGGCGAACAGCACCGTCTCTTTCTGGCCGGTGTGGCGATAGACGGTGTCGATGACGTCGCCGATCTCCTTCTTGGTCAGCAGACGGTTCACCGTTTCAAACGGCACCTTGTGGCTTTTGGGCAGGCATTCGCCGATCAGCATCCGGCCGGGCGTGGTCACAAAGCGCATGATGTGCGTCGCGCCCTGCTCGTCGGTCTGCGGCACGCGCGCTTCCACACGGGTGTGCAGCGTCACCACGCCGGCGTTCAGCGCCTGGTGCACTTCCGCCATGTCCGCGAACAGTTGCAGCTTCTGCCGCCTGGTGCCGTCTTCCAGCTCGATAAATTCCGGCCGGGATTCCTGCCGCTCCATCGAGAGATAATAGAGACCAAGGACCATATCCTGCGAGGGCACGATAATCGGCTTGCCGTTCGACGGGCTGAGGATGTTGTTGGTGGACATCATCAGCACGCGGGCTTCGATCTGGGCTTCTAGGCTCAGCGGTACGTGCACGGCCATTTGGTCTCCGTCGAAGTCGGCGTTGAAGGCGGTAGTTACCAGCGGGTGCAGCTGGATGGCTTTGCCTTCGATCAGCTTGGGTTCGAACGCTTGGATACCCAGGCGGTGGAGGGTCGGTGCGCGGTTAAGCAGCACGGGGTGCTCGCGGATGACTTCTTCCAGCACGTCCCACACCACGTCTTCCTGGCGTTCCACCATCTTTTTGGCGGCTTTGATGGTGGTGGCTTCGCCGCGCAGCTCCAGCTTGTGGTAGATGAACGGTTTGAACAGTTCCAGCGCCATGGTTTTGGGCAGGCCGCACTGGTGCAGCATGAGGTCGGGCCCCACGGTGATGACGCTACGGCCGGAGTAGTCGACGCGCTTACCGAGCAAGTTCTGGCGGAAGCGCCCTTGCTTACCTTTCAGCATATCGGCCAGAGACTTCAGCGGGCGCTTGTTGGCACCGGTGATGACGCGGCCACGGCGGCC
>DITZ01000061.1 GCA_002422985.1 Sphingomonadales bacterium UBA6171 | reverse complement strand
CCTGGTGGCCGCACTGCTTTTCGTCCGACACCTGATTCTCGATCTGCAACGCGCAGGCGCCAGCTTCGATCATCTTTTTCGCCAGCAGATAGGTGGCCTCCGCATTGCCGAAGCCGGCGTCGATATCGGCGATGATCGGCACCACATGCGTCTGATGGCCCTCGATGGCCTTCTGGATGCCGCGCGCCTTCACCATGTCCCCGGCGGCGCGGGCAGCGTCCAGATCGCGGAACATCATGCCCAGTTCGCGCGCATCGGCCTGGCGCAGGAAGGTGTACAGTTCCTCGATCAGCGCCGGCACGCTGGTTTTCTCGTGCATGGACTGATCCGGCAGCGGCCCGAATTCAGAGCGCAGCGCCGCGATCATCCAGCCCGACAGATAGAGGTAGCGCCGCTCGGTCGTGCCGAAATGCTTCTTGATGGCGATCATCTTCTGCTGGCCGATAAACCCGTGCCAGCACCCCAGCGACTGGGTATATTGCGCCGGATCGGCATCATAGGCCGCCATGTCGCGGCGCATGATGGCGGCGGTGTAGCGGGCAATGTCCAGCCCGGTACTGAAACGGTTCTGCAGCCGCATGCGCGCCACATATTCGCTGCTGATGCCGTCCCAGGTGCCGCCCTTGGAGGCGATCAACCGGTCGATGCTGGCAATGTCGTCGGCGTAGGTCATGGCAGTTGCTCCTTGCGAAACGGCTATGAACCCCGCTTATGCGCCGTTTTGCTGCACTGCACCAGCGTTTCTGGTTCAGCTGTAAAGCATTACATCCGTTCGATGTAAAGTTGTAATAATCGCACAATCCTGTCATGGGCAGATGATGGCACAGGACAGCAGCGTCTATCTCGGGCCCCGCCTGCGGCGCATCCGCCGGGACCTGGGGCTGACACAGGCCAATATGGCGGCCGACCTCGATATCTCCCCCTCCTATGTCGCGCTGCTCGAACGCAACCAGCGCCCGCTCACCGCCGATCTGCTGCTGCGTCTGGCGCGCACCTATCGGCTGGATATCGCCAGCCTTGGCGGCGAGGATGGGGCCGGGCAGGCAACCCGGCTGGCCACCATCCTCAAAGACCCGATGTTCACCGATATTGATCCGGCGCCCATGGATGTGACCGATGTCTCCACCAACTATCCCGCCATCGCCGGCGCGCTCATCCGCCTCTACACCGCCTATCGGGAGGAGCAGCTGGCGCTGGCCGACCAGAGCGCCGAGCGCGAGAATGGCGGCGAGGGCGACGCGCTGGACCCGATCGCCGAATCGCGCCGCTTCCTCGCCGCGCGCCGCAACTGTTTCCCCGCGCTGGATGACGCCGCCGAAAAGCTGGCCGAAAGCATCGCGGAGGCCGGCGGCATGAGCCCCTATCTGAAGGCAAAGCATGGCCTGCGCGTCCGCCGCCTGCCGGGCGAGGTGATGGCGGGCGCATCGCGCCGGCTGAACCATCATGGTCGCGAAGTGCTGCTCGATGATTCGCTCGACACCGCCAGCCAGCGTTTTCAACTGGCGCTGCAAATCGCCTATCTGGAACTCCGCCGCGAGATGGAGGCGCTGCTGCGCGAAGGCAGCTTCGCAACCGAAAACGGCCGCAGCCTCACCCACCGCGCGCTCGCCAGCTATGCGGCCGCCGCCATCCTCATGCCCTATGCCGCCTTCGCACGGGCCGCCGAGGCGCGCCGCTATGATGTGGAGGCGCTTGCCCGCCAGTTCGGCGCCAGTTTCGAACAGACCGCCCACCGCCTCACCACCCTGCAAAAGCCGGGGCAGGAGCGCGTGCCCTTCTTCTTCATCCGCGTCGATCAGGCCGGCAATGTCTCCAAACGCCTCGATGGTGCCGGCTTCCCCTTCGCCCGCCATGGCGGCGGCTGCCCGTTATGGACATTGCATCAGGTGTTCCGCACCCCGCGCCAGATCGTCACCCAATGGCTGGAACTGCCCGATGGCCAGCGCTTCTTCTCCATCGCCCGCACCGTCACCGCCGGCGGCGGCGGCTATGGCGCGCCGCGCGCCGAACGGGCCATTGCGCTCGGCTGCGCCGCCGACCATGCCGGCCGCCTCATCTACACCCAGGGGCCGGCCGGTGTGTCACCCGACAGCGCCACGCCCATCGGCGTCGCTTGCCGCCTCTGCCACCGGCCAGACTGCACCGCCCGCTCCGCCCCGCCCATCGGCCGGCAGGTCCTGCCCGACGATCACCGCCGCGCCAGCGCACCCTTCGGCTTCTCCACTTAAATCCCGGGCAGCGGTGGCGGTGCATTGGCCAGCTTTTCTGCTGGCGGCGCGTTCTTCACCAGCAGCAGATACATCACCGGCGTCACCACCCGGCTCAGCAGCGTGGAGGAGATCAGCCCGCCGATAATCACCCAGGCCAGCGGCGCATAAAGGCCGGAACCCGACAGCGCCAGCGGCAGCAGCGCCAGCACCGCCGTCACGCTGGTCAACAGCACCGGCAGGAAGCGCACCTCTCCCGCCCGCTCGATCGCCTCGCGTAGCGGCACGCCCTGCGCCCGCAGCTGGCTGGTGAAATCCACCAGCAGAATACTGTTCTTGATCTCGATACCCACCAGCGCAACAAAGCCGATAACCGCCGTGTAGCTGATCGAATTGCCCGTCAGGAACAGCGCAATCAGCCCGCCGAACATGCCCAGCGGAATCACGCCTGCCACCACGATCGTCTCGCGGAAACGGCCGAACTCCAGCACGAGAACGCCGAAAATCCCGAACAGCGCCAGCAACACCACCCCGCCCATGCCGCCAAAACTCTCGGTCTGCGCCTGCGCCTCGCCGCCCTGCGTGATGCTGTAACCCGCCGGCAGCGGGATCGCCCGCAGCCGCTCCTCCACCGACTGGTTGACCTTCGATGTCAGGAACCCATCCCCCACATTGGAGGTGAGCGACACCGAGCGCTGCTGCCCATAGCGATAGATGGAGGACGGCCCGCTCGACAGTGTCGGCGTCGCGATCGCCGGCAGCGGCACCGCCTTCCCCGCGCTGTTGGGCACAAATATCTGTTGCAGCGCATCCACCGACTGCAACGCCCCCAGCGGCACATCCGCCGCCGGCCCCACAGACGGCCGCGCGTCCCCCGCATCCAGCCGCACCATCACATCATAGCTGTCGCCCTCCGCATCGCGGAACCGCCCGGCCACCTCGCCGCCCAGCGCCAGCCGCGCCACCCGCCGCGCCGCCGCCGGGGCCACGCCCAGCAGTGCCGCCCGGTCCGCATCCAGCCCCAGGTCCAGGTCCACCCGGTCAAAGGCCAGCGGGTTGCGCACATCGCGCGTGCCCGGCGTTTCGCGCATCGCGGCCTCCGCCTGCACGCTCAGCGCCTTCAGCACGGCCAGATCCGGCCCGGAGACAAACCATTGGATCGGCGCATCGATCGGCGCGCCATTTTTGAACGGCTCCATCGTGATGCGCGCATCCGGGTATCGCGCAAAAACCGCCCGCAGCCGCTCGATCATCGCGGGGGTTTCGCGCTGGTCCCAGCGGGTCAGCGTGCCGGCAACCGCGCCATAGGTGGATTGCTGCGCCGTCTCCCGCACATTGTAGAACAGTTGCGGATTGCCCCGGCCCACATTGGCCATCCGGTCGCGCACCATCGGCTCCTTCGCCAGCGCGGCTTCCACATAGCGCACCGCCCGGTCGGTCGCAGACAGGTCCGCCCCTTCGGACGACTCCACTTCCACCAGAAAATAGGGCACGTCGGCCGATGGAAACAGGCTCGTCCCCACCACCGGCACCAGCCCGAAGGCTGCCAGGCACAGCGCCATCGCCCCCCAGAAGGCGGTTTTCGGCCGCTCCAGCGCCCAGTGCAGCACCGGCGCATAGAAACGGTGAATGCCCAGCTGCACCCATTGCAGAAAGCGGTTGCCCTCCTCCTTCTCCTGCTTCGGCAGAATGCGCGAGGCGAGGAAGGGGATAATCGTCAGCGACACCAGCAAAGAGGCGGTGACCGTCGCAATCACCGCAATCGGCAGCCCGCGTGTGAATTTGCCGGCGCCTTCGGGCAGGGCGGTCAGCGGCAGGAAGGCAAAGATCAGTACCGCCGTGCAGCCCAGCACCGCAATGGCAATCTGCTGCGTGCCCGCCAGCGCGGCGGCCGTGCGGCTATAGCCCATGCGCATATGCCGGGCGATATTCTCCACCACCACGATCGAATCATCCACCAATATGCCCAGCGACAGGATGAATCCGGTGATAACCAGCTGGTTCAATGAAAAGCCCAGCCACCACATCACCATCACGCCCATGGCCAGGCTGAGCGGCACCGACACCATCACCACCGCCGAAGCACGCGGCCCCAGCGGCAGCAGCGTGATCAGCACCAGCGCCAGCGCAATCGCGAAATCCCGGCCCAGCAGCGACAATTTCCGCCGCACATCGTCAGACTGATCAAACGCCATATGCAGTTTCATGTCGGGCGGCAGCGATTTGGCATAGCTGTCGGCCGCCGCAACGATGCGCTTTTGCACATCGATCACATTCACCCCGTCCTTTTGCGTCGCCGTCACCCAGATGGCCCGCTCGCCGTTGAAGCGCGTGGCGTGCGATCGCTCCACCGTCGCCCATTCCACCCGCGCCACATCCCCCACGCGCACCACCCGCTCGCCATCAGCGCGCAGCGGCACCGCCCGCACATCGCTTATGTCGCGGAAAGCGCCCCCGGCCCGCAGGTTGAACCGCTGCTCGCCGGAGCGCATCGGGCCGGGCGGCAGTTCCGCGCCGCCCACCCGCAGCGCATCGGCCACCAGCGTCACCGGAATCCCCAGTTCCGCCAGCCGCCCCAGGTCCAGCGACACCCGCATCTCCGGCTTCGGCACGCCCCACACCATGGCGTTGCGCACCCCGCGCTGGCGCTGGAACAGCTCCTTCAGATCCTTGCCGATCTTCTCCATCCGCCGCCAGGAGGCGCTGTCCGACACGATGGCATATTGCACCACGCTGCTGTCTGTCGTGCGAAAGCGCCGCATCTCCATGCGCGAGATGCCGCCCGGCAGGGTGGCGCGGATGGCGTTCACCTCGCGCACCGCCTCGTCATAATTGCGGTCCGGGTCGCTCTCCCAACTGAACTCGGCGATCACCACGCCCTGCCCGTCGGTGGAGGTGGAATGCAGTTCGGTGATATTGTCGAGGCCAGAGAGCACATCCTCCACCGGCTTCACCACCGTCTGCTCGATGTCCGCCGGATCAGCACCGGGCAGCACGGTAATCACCTGCACGATCGGTGCCTTGAACTGCGGATCAACCGATCGCGGAATGCTGAAGAAGGCGGACAGGCCCAGCGCCGCAACCAGCGCGAACACCACCAGCGTCACCTGCCAGCGATGCACCGCAAAGGCGATCAGCCCGTTCAAGCGGCCCCTGCCAGGGCGCGAACCTTCTGCCCCTCAACCAGCCGGTCGATGCCGCCGGCCACCACCCGGTCACCCGGTGCCAGGCCGCCCAATATCTCCACGCCGCGATCCGTGGTGGTGCCGATGCGAACCATCCGCGCCGTCACCCGGCTGCTCCCGGCATCCAGCCGCCACACAAAGCCCTCGCCCGCGCGCGCCGAAAACAGCGCCGTCGCCGGCACCGTCAGCGCGCCATCGGCAACAGACGCCCGCCAGCGCGCTTCGGCAATCATGCCGGATTTCAGCGCCGCATCCGCGGGCAGCGCAAACTCCACCTGAAACGTCCCCGTCGCCGCATCCGCCCGGCCAGCAACCTCGATGACCGTGCCGCGCATCGCGGGGGCCGCACCATCGCGGAATCGGATATCGGCCACCGCACCCGGCCGCAGATCGCGCACGTCCGCGGCCCCCACCGACACGCGCAGCACATGGCCGCTCGCCAGCTCGCCCAGCACGACAATGGGCGTCCCGGCCGCCACCGTCTGCCCAGGCTCCGCCAGCCGCGCCAGCACCACGCCGGACGATGGCGCGTGAATGGCGGCAAAGCGCTGCGCGAAACGCGCGCCGGTCAATTGTGCGTCGGTCGCCTGCGCCGCCGCTTCCGCCGCCTCCACCCGCGCCTTTGTCACCCAGCCCTGTTTGTAAAGCGTGCGCAGCCGCTGAAGTTCCGCCGCCGTCCTGGCGCGATCCGCCGCCGCAGCGCCAGCCGCAGCATCTATCGCCGTGCGGTCCAGCGCCGCCAGCAACTGCCCGGCAGCCACCCGGTCGCCCTGCCGCACCGCCAGCCGCTCGATACGGCCATCATGCACAAAGGCGAGCGGGGTTTCACGCCGCAGCCGCACCGTGCCGGCCGCTGCCCGCTCCACCCGATAGGCCGCATCGCCCACGCGAAACAGCCGCACCACCGGCGCGGCTTCTTCCACCTTCGCTACCGGCGCAGGGCCAGTGCAGGCGGCCAGCAGCGATGCCAGCACCCCCGCCACAACCGCCGCCAGACCGGCCGGCAGCCGGGGCCGGCCATATGGCCGTCCGCCCCCCGCATCATTCCGCACATTCCGGTCGGCCAAGCCCCATGCCCCCAAGTTCGGCGCCGCTATTTGAGCGCGACTCGAAAACTACAGACTCACCCTGCGCTTGGCCATAGCAATTTCACCTCTCTGCCCTCGCCTGCGCCCAACCTACCGTGTGCAACCGCGGGGCCGGAATCAGCGACGGTCAGCACGGCCGACCGCAAGGGCAACACATTGCGTCGTAAGTTTTTTCCCACTTCTTCACATAGGAAACCTATTCCTCTATGGTGAGCGCCTCAAACTGGATTGCGAGGCTCATGCGCCCGTCGGGATGGATTTCTCCACTGCTGTCCATGAGCTGCATCTCGGCCAGCACATGACCGGGCAGATTGATGTCCGGCTCGGTGAACAGCGCCCGCAGCCGGTCATAGGCGCCTTCCACCGCCGTCGCCGTACCGAACAGGCGGATATGCAGGCTGTGCCGCTCGCCAACGAAGGTAAGGCTCGCCCAGGGGCTGCTGTCAAAACCCTCGATCACCATCGACGGCCCGTCGCCGACACCAGCCGTCCAGCCGTCAAACCAGCCGTCCGCCCCGATCGCCTGGCGTATTGCCCGCAGCAGACAGACCTGCGCGCCCCTCATCATACCACGCATCAGCCGCGCCCTTCGCTGGCCGCAGGGGCATCCGTCGGTTCCGCCAGCGAGGCAATATATGCCCGCACCCGCCGTTCCATGGCTGCACCCGGCTGGCGGCCCAGCCGCAGATCATGCACCAGCCGGGGATCCTTCACTGCATTGCGTCCGAAGCGGGAGGGCGGAACCTTGGTCCGCCGCAGGCAGATTTCGATGGCATACAGCAATGACATAATGTCAACACTCCTCGAAGCGACCCTGTCGTTCGACCCGTGCTGCCCTCCCGGCGTTCGCAGCGCACCCCGTCCATGCACCGCGACTTCCGAATCAGGCAGGTCGCAGGATTATGGTAAATTTCCTACGTGTCTAGGGAAAGAATGATGACGATGGCTTCAAATGCGCCCGATAACGCCGAAGTCCGCAGCTTGCTCGATCGGCTCATCCGTCAGTCCGGCGAAAGCTATGCCGCAATCTCCCGGCGAATCGGCCGCAATGCCGCTTATGTCCAGCAGTTCATCCGGCGCGGCACCCCCCGCCGCCTGTCGGAGCTGGACCGCCAGCGTCTCGCTTTGCACTTCGGCATCTCCGAACGCGCGCTGGGCGCGCCCGATCCGGCCATCCGGCCCGATTCCGCCCGCATCAGCATCGGCGACGAAGCCTGCGTCCTCGTCCCCTGTATCATCACGCGCGAATCCACCGCCATCGCGCTCAATCCGGCGCTCGCCAGCAGCATTTCCGGCGGGAACAGCGAGCATCTCGCCGGTCTTATGGCCGAAGGCGATTCGATGGCGCCCACCATCATGCCCGGCAATTTTATGCTGTTTGACATGTCGGTACGGCACGCCCGGTGCGATGGCCTGTATCTGCTGGCCGGGGGGGCGCGCCCGTTCGTCCGCCGGCTGATGCTGCACCCGGTATCCGGCCGCATCAGCATCCATGCCGACAATCCGGCCTATCCGGCCTGGGCCGATTGCGAGCCGTCCGGCGTGCCGGTCATCGGCCGGCTGCTGTGGCTCGCCAAAGCCATCGGATAGCTATTGCCGGCCAGTCACTTCCGGCCAGTCTCGTTCGACCGGTCACTTCCGCAAAGACAGCCCCAGCGCCACCAGCGCACCCAGCCCCAGGCCGGCAATCGTGCCGGCAGAGGGCTGACCCAGGGCAATCCCCACGCCAAGCCCCAGCAGCAGACCCAGCGCCAGCAACACGCCATAGCCCGCGCTCCGCTGTCTGCTCTTCATATCGGAAATCCCTCACTACCCCAGCCAATTGCCATCCGAGGCGGCGCTGTTAATCTCATCTGCCCAGCATCTCATCTGCCTTGCAGCAGTGGGGCGATCGACGGGGATCGAACCCGCAACCTCCGGTACCACAAACCGGCGCTCTAACCAATTGAGCTACGACCGCCACAACAAAACCGGCCCGCAGTCTGGCCGTGAGCGCGCGCCATAGCGCCGCTTGGCCGCCAAGGTCAACCGGTGCTGCGGATCACATGTCCGCCGTAAACACTTCCCGCAGAAAATCCGCCAGCCGCTGCGCCGCCGGGCCGGCCGTCTTCTTCGTGCGCATCGCAACAATGCGCATCGGCAGCGCCGGCAGGCCCATCTCCGGCCCCAGCAGCTTCAGCCCCGGCGTCACCAGCGATCGCGGTGCCACCGCAACGCCCAGCCCGGCGCCAACCGCCGCCAGCACCGCTTCCCGCGCCGGCGTGGCCATCGCCACCCGCCAGCGCAGGCCGGCACCGTTCAGCGCATCCACGGCAATGCGGTGCGGCGAACCGGGCATATCCGCCATGTCGGTCACCAGCGGGATCAGCGCGCCCGGCTCGTCCTGCCCATGCCAGCCACCATCGGCCGACACCCAGACCAGCGCTTCCCGGAAAACGGTGTCAGCGTCACCTTCGGCGGCATCTTCCAGCCAGATATCCGGCTCCCAGCCAGCCGTCGGCATGCCACAGCGCACATCGGCATCCACGCGGGAGAAGGCCCGCAGGAACCGGCCCAGCGCCGGCGCCAGATGCGGCGCCACCACATCCTCCGGCGCGGCCACCCGTACCGTTCCGGCAATGGATGGCTCGGCCATGCGGCCCACCAGCTCGTCATTGGCGGTCAGGATGCGCCGCGCATAGCCCAGCAGCAGCACGCCGGCTTCGGTCGGCTCCACGCCGCGCCCGCCGCGAACGAACAGGCGGCTGTCCAGCTGCTCCTCCAGCCGCTTCATCTGCAGGCTGATGGCCGATTGCGTGCGCAGCTGGCGCTCGGCAGCACGGGTAAAGCTCCCCGTCTCCACAATGGCGACAAAGCTGCGGAGCAGGTCGGTATCAACATTACGTCTGTGCGGCATGCGCGCTTTCTTGGAAATATGTCATGAACGAAACATGTATGACTATCCGACAAGCCCCTAACGGCCACAGGCGCATCATTTTGCTGCCTGCCCCCTGAAATTGCTCAGAATATAGCGCGCTGGCCAACGCAACGGCCCGGCCTATTTCCCTACATTATAGGCCAGGCTCGCATCGTCGAGCTGGAAGCCCACCAGCACCTCGAAGCTTGCCGCCCGCACCGCCGCCCGCACCTGCGGATCGGCCAGCGGATCGGTCAGCGCATCCGGATCCGACGGCTTGCGCTGGCGCGTGATGCGGTCCCGCACGTCCTGCGGCAGCGCCACGGCAGAGCGATGCACTTCCGACCGCGCGCCGCCACGGCTTTCCGCCCGCGTCGCGCCTTCGGCAAATTTCAGCACCACGCCCGTCACCTGCTTGGAAACCAGCACATTGCCGCCCTGCGCCAGCCCCACGAAGATCGGCAGATAGATTTCCTCCGCCGGGCCGGCCTTGCGGCGCTGGCCCGTCACGGTGAACCCCACATCAGTGGTCAGCGTCTCGGCCCCTTCGATGCAATGGCCCTGCAAATCGCTGATCTGCGCCGTCAGCGCGATGGCGTCCGCGTCGCGGCTCTGCGCCGGATCAAAGCGGGTATAGCTGCCGCTGTGCACCGGAATCGCCACCGCCGGACAGCTCGACCGCTCCACCAGCAGCGGATTGCGGTTGCACGCGCTCAGCGCCAAAGCGGCACATCCCAACAGAATCACCTGCAAACCCAGCCGCAAACCCGCTCTCCTGACATATTTGTCGCTCGCCTTTAGGCGAAGCGCCACCACACTGGCAAATCCCTATCCGCCGGGGCTTCATCCCGGCCACGCATTGGCGTAAGGCGCTTTCCATGAACAGCAGCCAAACGCCCGTCACAGCAGACCTCAAGGTCCTCATCGCCGCCCCGCGCGGTTTCTGCGCCGGCGTGGAGCGCGCCATCCAGATTGTCGAGCTGGCGCTGCTGAAGAACGGCCCGCCCGTCTATGTGCGGCACGAAATCGTGCATAATAAATTTGTGGTGGACAGCCTGAAAGACAAGGGCGCCATCTTCGTGAAAGAGCTGGACGAAGTGCCCGATGGCGCGCCCGTGGTGTTTTCCGCGCACGGCGTCCCCAAGCTCATCCCCGCCACGGCCGAAGCCCGCGGCCTCGCCTGGCTGGACGCCACCTGCCCGCTGGTTTCCAAGGTCCATCGCCAGGCCGAGCGGCTGGCGGAACAGGGCCGCCACATTCTCTTCGTCGGCCACGCCGGCCATCCGGAGGTGATCGGCACCTTCGGCCAGGTGCCCCCCGGCGCCATGACGCTCGTGGAAACCGCAGAGGATGCCGAGCGCGTGCAGCCCGACACCGCCGAACTCGGCTTTCTCACGCAGACCACGCTGTCGGTCGACGACACCGCGGAGATCGTCGCCATTCTGCAACGCCGCTTCCCCGGCGTCGTCGGGCCAAAGGGCGAGGACATCTGCTATGCCACCTCCAATCGTCAGGCGGCCGTGAAGGCCATCGCCGGTGCCTGCGATCTGGTGCTGGTGATCGGCGCGGAAAACAGCAGCAATTCGCAGCGCCTGCGCGAAGTCGCCGCCCGCGAAGGGGCCGCCACCCACCTCATCCAGCGCGCCGCCAGCATCGACTGGAACTGGCTCGAAGGGGTGAAAACGCTGGGCATCACCGCTGGTGCCTCGGCACCTGAAATATTGGTGCAGGAGGTGCTGGACGCGCTCCGCACCCGCTTCACCATCATCATCGAGCAGGTCACCACCGCAACCGAGGATGTGGTGTTCAAACTGCCGCGCTCTCTGGCCGCCGCCTGAGCCACGGCCATGGCCGTCTATACGGAGGTTCCCGCCGAGCGGCTGGCCGCCTTTCTCGCCCGCTATGATGGCGGCACGCTGGTCAGCGCCAAGGGCATCGCGGAAGGCGTGTCCAACTCCAACTTCCTCGTCGAAACCAGCACCGCCCGCTACATCCTCACGCTGTATGAACGGCGCATCACCGAGTCCGACCTGCCCTTCTTCATCGACCTGATGGAGCATCTGGCCGATGCCGGCCTTCCCGTGCCGCGCCCGATCCGCGACCGCACGGGCAAGGCCCTGCAACAGCTGGAGGGCCGCGCCGCCTGCCTCATCCAATATCTCCCCGGCGTCTCCGTCTCCCACCCCACGCCCCCCCAGTGCCGGTCCGCCGCCGCCGCGCTCGCCCGCCTGCACCTGGCCGGCCAGCGCTTCGGCCAATCCCGCACCAACCATCTCTCCCGCGGCTGGTGGGCGGAAACCGCCGCATCGCTGCACGGCCGGCTGAACGAGCTTTCCCCCGGCCTCCAGTCGCTGGTGGACAACAGCCTCGCCCATGTCGGCGCCCACTGGCCGGGCCATCTCCCCGCCGGCATCGTCCATGCCGACCTGTTCCCCGACAATGTGCTGATGCTGGGCGACAAGGTCAGCGGTCTCATCGACTTCTACTTCGCCTGCACCGATCTTTACGCCTATGATCTCGCCGTGCTGATCGCCGCCTGGGCCTTCCCGGCCGATGGCAGTGCGCCCGATCCGGCCCTGCTCGACGCGCTGCTCGCCGGCTATCAGTCCGTCCGGCCATTGTCTCCGGCCGAACTGGCGGCGCTGCCCACGCTCGGCATGGGCGCGGCGCTGCGCTTCCTCCTCTCCCGCGCGCAGGACTGGTTCCAGCCATCGGCCGACGCGCTGGTCTTGCGCAAGGATCCGATGCCCTTTGCCCGTCGCCTCGCCTGGCACAGCGCGCAGCTGGGCCATGGCTGAAGTCCATATCGCCACCGACGGCGCCTGCAAGGGCAATCCCGGCCCCGGCGGCTGGGCGGCCATCCTGATATCCGGCCCGCATGAAAAAACCCTGTCCGGCGCCGAGCCGCTCACCACCAACAACCGGATGGAAATGACGGCGGCGCTCCGGGCGCTGGAGGCGCTGAAAGGCCCCTCCACCGTCACCATCGAAACCGACAGCCGCTATCTGCTGGATGGCATGACCAAATGGATTCACGGCTGGATGAAAAATGGCTGGCGCAACGCCTCCAGACAGCCGGTAAAAAATGCCGACCTGTGGATGGCGCTCTCCAACGCCGCCCGGCCGCACCAGATCAGCTGGCAATGGGTGAGGGGCCACGCCGGCCATCCGCTGAACGAACGCGCCGACATCCTCGCAAACGAGGCAATCGCCTTGCTGCCCAACAAAAGCTAGAAGGACCAGCATGGCCTCCGGATTGATCGCCCTGCTCGACGACGTCGCCGCCATCGCCAAGCTGGCCGCCTCGTCGCTGGACGATGTGGCCGCCGCATCGGCCAAGGCCGGTGCCAAGGCCGCCGGCGTCGTCATCGACGATGCCGCCGTCACGCCAAAATATGTAACCGGCTTCACGCCCGATCGTGAACTGCCGATGATCTGGAAAATCGCCAAAGGCTCGCTGCGCAACAAGCTGCTGATACTGATGCCGATTTTCATGGCGCTGGCCGCCTTCCTGCCGCAGGCGCTCACGCCGCTGCTGATGGTGGGCGGTGCCTTCCTCTGCTTCGAGGCGGCAGAGAAAGTGGCCGAAAGGCTGGGCCTGCACGGCCATGCCGAACATGATACGCCCGTCATCCTGGAACCCGCCGCGCATGAATCGAAAATGGTGACGGGCGCGATCCGCACCGACATGATTCTCTCCGCCGAAATCCTCGCCATCGCGCTGGGCACGCTGGGCAGCATGGCGCTCGCCACCAAGGCCATCGCGCTCGCCACCGTCTCTATCGTCGTCACCTTCGGCGTCTATGGGGCCGTCGGGCTGATCGTGAAGATGGACGATGTGGGCCTGAAGCTGGCCGCCCATGATAATGGCCTGTCGCAGGCCATCGGCCGCGTGCTCGTCACCGGCATGCCGAAGCTGCTGGCCGCGCTCTCCGTCATCGGCACCGCCGCCATGGCCTGGGTGGGCGGCGGTATCATCGTGCACGGGCTGGAGGAAATCGCTTTCCTCACCATCATCCCGCACCTGTTCCATGATTGGGCCCATGCGGCCGGCGCCGTCATGCCCTTTGCCGCGGGCGCGGTCGAATGGATCGCCGGCGCAACGCTCGCGGGCATCTTCGGCATCTTCATCGGCGGCATCATCGCCGCCATCGTCATGTTCATCAGCAGGCTACGCCACAAAAACCAGGCAGCAGGGGAGAAGATATGACCATCTCACGCGAAATCCGCCTCGCGGCGCGGCCCGCCGGCACGCCGGACGCCAGCCATTTCGAGCTGGTCACCACCACCCTGCCCGATCCCGGCCCCGGCGACATCCTCGTCCGCAACCGCTATATGTCGGTCGATCCCTATATGCGCGGCCGCATGNNGCGGTCGGCGAGGTGCTGGCATCCGGCGACCCCCGCTTTGCGCCCGGCGACCTTCTTCTCTCCATGTTCGGCTGGCGTGAAGCCGTCGTCGCACCGGCTGCAACCTTCACCCGGCTTCCCACCATCCCCGGCGTGCCGGTGCAGGCCTTCCTTGGCGTGCTGGGCATGCCCGGCCTCACCGCCTGGGCCGGTCTCACGCAAATCGGCGAACCTGCCCCCGGCGACACCGTCTTTGTCTCCGGCGCGGCCGGTGCCGTCGGGTCAGCCGTCGCGCAGATCGCAAAGCTGAAAGGCTGCACGGTCGTCGGCACCGCCGGCACGGATGCCAAATGCCAGTGGCTGAAAGATGCCGGCATCGACCACGCCATCAACTATCGCACCGCCCCGTCGCTGCTGAAAGCCGTGCAGGCAGCCGCGCCAAGGGGCATCGACATCTATTTCGACAATGTCGGCGGCGAACATCTGGAAGTCGCGATCGAGGTCGCCCGGCCTTTCGCGCGACTGGTCGAATGCGGCATGATATCCGGCTATAACGCCACCGAGCCGCTGCCCGGCCCGCGCAATATGATGCAAATTATCAGCAAATCACTGAAAATACAGGGCTTCATCGTCAGCCAGTTCATGGGCCTGCAACCAGAGTTTCTGGCCGAAGTCGGGCCGTGGGTTGCCGCCGGCAAAATCCGCTGGGAAGAAACCATAAGTCAGGGCATCGAAGCCGCCCCGGATGCCTTCATCGGCCTGTTCTCCGGCAGCAATACCGGCAAGATGCTGGTCAGGCTCTGACACAGCCTGCCGGTCGCCCGCGCACCGGCGTTGCTGTCTCCGGCGGCATCGTCTATGCGTGGCGGTTCATTATCTCCCCCCAAGGAAACGCCCATGTCCCGCCGCCGCCAGATCTACGAAGGCAAGGCCAAAATCCTCTATGAAGGCCCCGAACCCGGCACGATCATCCAATATTTCAAGGATGACGCCACCGCCTTCAACGCCCAGAAAAAGGGCACGATTTCCGGCAAGGGCGTGCTCAACAACCGCATCTCTGAACATGTGTTCACCCTGCTGAGCACCATCGGCATCCCCACCCACTTCCTGCGCCGCCTGAACATGCGCGAGCAGCTGGTGCGGCAGGTGGAAATCATCCCGCTGGAAGTCGTGGTGCGCAACGTCGCCGCCGGCAGCCTCGCCAAGCGCCTCGGCATCGAGGAAGGCACGCCACTGCCCCGCACCATCCTCGAATATTATTACAAGGACGATGCGCTGGGCGACCCGCTGGTGACGGAAGAGCATATCGCCTGCTTCGGCTGGGCCGGACAGGACGAGCTGGCCGACATTGTGGACATGGCGATCCGCACCAATGATTTCCTCACCGGGCTGTTCGCCGGCGTCGGCATCCGCCTTATCGACTTCAAGCTGGAATTCGGCCGCCTGTGGGAAGATGATTACAGCCGCGTCATCCTGGCCGACGAAATCAGCCCGGACGGCTGCCGCCTGTGGGACATGAAGACCAACGAGAAGCTGGACAAGGACCGTTTCCGCCGCGACCTCGGCGGCGAGGTGGAGGCCTATCAGGAAGTCGCCCGCCGCCTCGGCCTGCTGCCCGAAGGCGCAGACGGCACGGTGTTCGATCTGGGCGAGGCCCGCAAGGCCCGCACCGGCGAAGCCGCCGGCAGCGAGGCCAGCGGCAGCTGAGCGCACCGGCATGAAAGGCATGATGATGTTCCGGCACAGCGCCGTCGCCCTGTTTGCGGCGGCAATTTTCGCCTCGCCCGCCATGCCGCAGGCGAAGCAGCCGGAGCTGCCGCGCCTGATGACGCCGCGCTCCGTCCTCTCGCTGCCGGCCGCCAGGCCGGACGCCACCATTCGCTATGGCGAGGCCGAAAGCCAGTTCGGCGAGCTGTTCCTGCCGAAGCCGAACCCGGAAACGCCCGATGCGCTGCGCCCGGTCGTGGTGCTGGTGCATGGCGGCTGCTGGAAAAAATCCGTCGCCGGCCATGAACTGCTGCGCCCGGCCGCCACGGCCTTTGCGGAAAAAGGCTTCGCCGTCTGGTCCGTCACCTATCGCCGGGTGGACGAGGATGGCGGTGGCTATCCCGGCACCTATCAGGATGTCGGCGCCGCCATCGACAAGCTGCGCGACATCGCCAGCGAGAATAAGCTGGATCTGAACCGCATCATCCTGTGGGGCCACAGCGCCGGCGGGCATCTGGCCTTATGGGCCGCCGGCCGCCACAGGCTGCCGGACGCCAGCCCGCTGAAAACCGCCGACCCGCTGAAACCGCGCGGCGTGCTGTCGGTGGGCGGTTTCGGTTCGCTGGCCGAATGGGAAAGCAGCATCAGCGATGTGTGCGGCGAGGATGTGGTGGCAAAGCTGACCCCCGCCGCCGCCGACGACGCAACGCCGGAACAGGCCGCCGCCACCCGCTTTGCCGACACCAGCCCGGACCGGCTGCTGCCCACCGCTGTGCCCGTCATCATGCTGCACGGCGTGTTCGATCCGGTCGCCTTCCCGGCCGTCGGCCTCAGCTACGCCGCCGCCGCGCGCAAGGCCGGCGATCGCAGCGAAGTGCAGCTGGCACCCGTCGCCGGCCATTTCGAGGTGATCGCGCCGGGCACCCCCGCCTTTGCGCAAGGGCTGGCGGCGGTCCTGAAGCTGCTGCCCAAATAGCCGGCACGCCGCCGCCAGCCTGCCCCGGCGCGCATTTGACAGCATCGCGCACAGCGCGTCCCCCGCGCTCGGCCCCTTCCATTTTTCCGGCAGCGCAGGCATAGGCTTGCGCCTATGAAAGCACGCGTCACCATATCCCTGAAGCCCGGCGTTCTCGATCCGCAGGGCCGCGCCATCCACCATGCGCTCGAAGGCCTTGGCTTCGGGCAGGTCGCCGATGTCCGCATGGGCCGGGTGATCGAGCTGGACGTTGCCGATGGCACGACCGAGGAGCAGCTGGCGGACATGGCCCGCAAACTGCTCGCCAACACCGTCATCGAAAATTTCCGGGTCGAACTGGCATGAAAACCGCCGTCGTCGTCTTCCCCGGTTCCAACTGCGATCGCGATCTGGCAGTCGCGTTGCGGGACATCACCGGCGTGGCGCCCGCCATGCTGTGGCACGACGACCCCGAACTGCCCGAAGGCCTCGATCTCATCGCGCTGCCCGGCGGCTTTTCACATGGAGACTATCTGCGCTCCGGCGCCATCGCCGCGCGTGCACCGATCATGCGCGCCGTTTCCACCGCGGCGGCGCGCGGCACCCCGGTGCTGGGCATCTGCAACGGCTTTCAGATCCTCACCGAAGCGGGGCTGCTGCCCGGCGCGCTGATGCGCAACGCCGGTCTCGATTTCGTCTGCCGCGACGTGGCGCTGGAAGTGGTCGCCACCAGCTCCCCCTTCACCCGCGCCTATCAGGCCGGTGGCATCATCACCATCCCGGTCGCCCACCACGACGGCAATTTCCAGGCCGACGACGCCACGCTGGACCGGCTGGAACAGCAGGGGCAGGTCGCGTTCCGCTATGCCGAGGAGGTGAACGGCAGCGCCCGCGCCATCGCCGGCATCACCAACCAGGCCGGCAATGTGCTGGGCATGATGCCCCACCCCGAACGCGTGGTGGAACCCGCCCACGGCCGCACCGACGGCCGCCGCCTCTTCGAAGGCCTGCTGGCCGTTATTGCCTGAACGCGCCGAACCCGCTATGTTGCAACAATTACAACAATTGCAACAATTGCAACAAGGATAGCCGCCATGAATGCGCTTGTTTCGGTGCGGGAATTCAACGCCAACGTCTCCGCCACGCTGGCCCGCGTGGAAGCGGGCGAACGCCTGAGCATCACCAAAAACGGCCGCGTCATCGCCGAACTCACCCCGCCCCGCCCCGCCTGGATGGACGACCCCGAAAAGCGCGCCATCGTGGAGCGCGGACTGAAGATATTCGAGGAAGGCATCCCCGGCTTCGGTGCGCCGGCAACATATGAGGAACGGACGAGTCGCCGCCCTTGAACGCGCTCGACACCAACATTCTCGTCTATGCCATGGACCGCACCGATGATCCGCGCCACGCGATAGCCGCCGGCATGATGGCGCAGGCCGTTGCGGAAAGCTGGCTTCTGCCCGTTCAGGTGATGGCAGAGTTGATGAACGTCGCGTCCCGCAAGCGCAGCGATCTGCGCCACCTCGCGGTTACGGCGCTGGCTTCCCTGCAAATCGCCTGCACGCTGGTGGAAACCCTGCCGAACGACATCCTCACCGCCTTCGCCCTCGCCAACCACCACCAGTTGCAATATTTCGACGCCCTCATCATCACCGCCGCCGCCCGCGCCGGTGCCACCACCCTTTATTCCGAGGACATGCAAAACGGCCTCACCATCGGCCCCCTCACCGTCCGAAACCCGTTCATTTAGAGTGGTTTCCGGCCCCAGGCCCGCAACACCCCCAGCCGCGCCAGCACGGTCAACAGCAGCGGCCAAAGCGTCGTGTTCCACAGATCATGCACATGCCCCGGCCAGAAGGGCTGCTGATCCGTCCGCACCACATCCCACACATCCCAGGCCTCCCCCAGCACCGCCGCCATCACGGCAATCGCCAGTGCCCGCCTGTCCCCCAGCCGCCAGCGGAACAGGATGAGCGCGCCCACCAACACCGCCAGCCCCACATGCACATGCAGCGCATCCTTCGCCAGCCCGGTCGCCTGCATCAGCACAATCTTCGCGTCCTGAAAGACAGCCACTTCAAACCCTTGTCCTGAACGGCGTGAAATCCGTCTCCAGATCGAACACGTCCACCCCTTCGGCCCGCTTGATCGCGCCCACCACCTTATAGGTCACCGGCGTCAACAGCACCTCCCACGCCACTTTCAGCAGATAATTGGTCAGCATCACCGTCAGCACCAGCGATGTCTCCCACACGCCCAGAAACGCCAGCGGATAGAAGATCAGCGAATCCACCGCCTGCCCCACCGCGGTCGATCCAATGGTCCGGCTCCACAGATGCCGCCCGTTCGTCCACACCTTCATCCGTGCCAGCACAAAGGCGTTGGCGAATTCACCGGCCCAGAAGGCCGTCACCGATGCCGCGAAGATGCGCGGCGCCTGCCCCATCACCGCCGCCAGCGCCGCCTGCCCCGTCCAGTCCGCCGCCGGCGGAATCCACACGATGAACGCCGCCATCCCGGCCGCAAACACCGAAGCCGCAAAGCCCACCCACACCACCCGCCGCGCGCGGGCATAGCCATAAACCTCGGTCAGCACGTCCCCCAGCACATAGCTGAGCGGAAAGAATAAAATCCCCGCGCCAAAGGTCACCGCGCCCAGCAGCGGCAGGCTCATGGTCGCCACCTTGCCGGCGCCGATCAGATTGGCGCAGATGAGGATAACGGCAAAGGCCGCCATGCAATAATCATAATATCGCAGCCGCCTGCCCGCGATCTGCCCGGCTTCCACCGTGCGAATCGCCGCCGCTGTCTCTGTGCCTTCGCCTGCCATCACGCCCCCGGCCTGTCTGTCCCCCGCACCTTGGCGCAGCCGCTCGACTCGCGCAACTGTTCTTGTTATGTTCGCACCCATGGAAGATGATCGCTCCCTTCGATGGCTCTATCTCGATCTCAACAGCTATTTCGCCAGCGTGCAGCAGCAGCTCCACCCGCATCTGCGCGGCAAGGCCATCGCGATCGGCCCGGAAAAGGTCGATTCCGGCACCATCATCGCCGCCAGCTACGAAGCAAAAGCCTATGGCGTCCGCACCGGCCTGCGCGTGGCAGAGGCCCGCCGCCTCTGCCCGCAGCTGATTATCGTCGGCGATGGCCATGCCGTCTATTCCGACTATCATGAACGCATCGTCGCAGAGGTCTGGCGCCACATCCCCGTCACCCACATCTGCTCGGTGGACGAGGTCGCCTGCCGCCTGCTGGACAATGAGAACAGCCCCGAACAGGCCATCGCGCTGGCCCGGCGCATCAAGGCCGGCATCGCCCGCCGGGTCGGCGCCTGCCTCACCTCCAGCATCGGCATCGCGCCGTCCCGCCTGGTGGCCAAGATGGCGGCCGACATGCAGAAGCCCGACGGCCTCACCGTCATCACCCGCTCCATGCTCCCGCACGCGCTCTATCCGCTCCCCCTGTCCGATGTGCCCGGCATCGGCCGCAGGATGGAGGCACGGCTGAACGCGCGCGGCATCACCACCATGCGCCAACTGCTGGAGCCGGGCCGAAGCCGCGCCGGCAGCGCCTGGGGGTCCGTGCTCGGCATGCGCCTGTGGCACGGCCTGCACGGAGAGGATATTGCCGAGCGCCCGCAGCAATCCCGCTCCATCGGCCACAGCCATGTTCTGGCACCCCAGGTGCGCGACCCGGAGACCGCCCGCCAAACCGCCCGTCGCCTGCTGCTGAAGGCCGCCACCCGGCTGCGCCGCGCCGAATGCGTCACCAAAAACCTGACACTCGCCGTCAGATTCGAATCTGGCCGTTTCGAATCTGGCCGTTTCGAATCTGGCCGTTTCGAATCCGCCGGCCCATTATCCACAGGCCCGCTATCCACTGGCCCATTATCCACTGGCCGGGAATCCGGTTCCGGCTGGCACGCCTCCACCCGCTTTGAACCCACAGACGACAGCTTTCCCCTGCTCGATGCGCTCACCACCCTGTGGCAGCGTCTGGCCGCCGCAACCACGCCGCAAACCCGCATCCGTCTGGTCGCGGTAACGCTGAACGACATCCGCCCCGCCACCGGCACCCAGCTAAACCTCTTCCACCCCCACCGCACCCGCAGCCGCGCGCTCGCCGTCGCCATCGACCAGATCAACCAGCGCCACGGCCGCACCACTACGATCGGCCACCTCCCCAACCCCCGCACAGCGCTCATCGGCACCAAAATAGCCTTCACCCGCGTCCCCGACCGCCGCGAATTCCAGGATTAAGGGGTTGTTTAGGTCGCACTTTTGGCCTGTTGCCGGTTTGGTGGACACCGAGACAAGTTCATTCAGGCTACCCCAGCTTCACGTTCGAAGTCGATAGGGCTGAGGTAATCCTGAATCAGCACATTGGCCCGGAATCAAAGTGCTGAATGGGTTTGGACCCTAAGGTTGGGAGCTGGACCAGATTGTTTTGGTCAGAAGATATTCGTCAATATGGCTTGGACCGCCCTTGACACCGTAGCCGCTGAGTTTCGTGCCGGTGAAGGTGGTGGCAGGATCCATCAGCCCATAGCAGTTGGCCCAGGTCATGCCGGCCCGTATTGAACGGCTAACCCGCTGTATGCGCCCTACGTCCCGGCTCCAGATACCGCTGCCCAGTCCATAGGGTGTCTCGTTGGCGATCCGGATCGCTTCCTCCTCCTCGTCGAACGGAATAGCGGCGAGAACGGGACCGAAAACCTCCTCTTGTGCAATCTTCATCTGGTTGGTCACACCAGCTATCACGGTAGGCTGTATGAAATAGCCATTTTCGAATTCGCCGCTCAGACGCGTGCCGCCGGAAACAATCTCGGCGCCCTCCTTTCTGGCCGATGCAAGATGAGCAGAAACCCGATCGAGCTGGGCGGCCGATGCAAGGGGGCCGAGCTGCGTTGCGGGATTGAGGGCGGGGCCGATGTGAAGTTCCCTCCCCACGGCTGCGACCTGTTCAACAAAGGCGTCATAGATGGCGCGCTGCACCAGAAGGCGCGTGCCGGCAAAGCAGACCTGCCCCGAATTATTGAAACATGCCATTGCTGCGCCGATGGCGGCGGCCTTCAAATCGGCATCGGCGAAAATGATGTTCGGCGATTTTCCGCCCAGTTCCACGGAAACGCGCTTCATGCTTTCGGCCGACGCTTTGACGATTTTTTTACCTGTGTCGGTGGACCCCGTGAAGGAAATCCGGTCGACGTCGGGATGTTCAGCCAGCCGCGCGCCGGCCGTACTACCCGGCCCGGGAACGACATTCAGCACCCCCGCCGGAAGGCCCGCCTCGGACATTATTTCCGCGATCAACAAGGGGGACAGAGCCGCTTCTTCGGCCGGCTTTAAGACCAGCGTGCAACCCGTGGCCAGCATCGGGCATATGCTCCACAACTGCGATATAAGTGGCGCATTCCAGGGTATGATGGCTCCGGCAACGCCAAGCGGCAATTTAAGCGAATAGCTCAACGGGTCGCCAGGGATCGAGTTCGCGAAAATTTCGCCGCGGGTCTGGGTCACCTGCCCGGCATAATAGTGGAACATCTGCTGGATCCATCGCCGGTATGCCGTCGTGCGTGTAATGGGCGCGCCCATGTCGCAGGATTCAAGGACTGCCAGTTCGTCGAAGCGCTTATCAATCGCCGCCGCCAGGCGCAGCATCAAATGCTGCCTGTCGAACGGAAGCAGGAACTGCCAGTCGCCATTGAACGCCGTGCGTGCGGCAACCACCGCCCGGTCAATATCCTCGGCCCCGCCTCTTGCAACTTGCCCGAGCACAAGGCCCGTGGAGGGGTCGATGCTGTCGAAATATTCGCCGGAGACAGAGTCCACCCATTGACCCCCGATAAAAAGTTGGCGCGGCTTTTTGAAAAATGGGGCGAGCGTCATCTGATGATCCTCTCTCTCTTTTTGCGATGATTGCCACAAGGGAAGGCAGGGTATTTCAACCACAATCAACGATGCTGATATGCGTATACTTTTCTGATAATGCACCGATATGCGAAGTCAATAACATCCGCAACTGACGACAACGCATCCGTGATTTTTGCCGCCTGTGGCGACCAGATCGCTCATATGGTGGCTGTATGCCGGGCGAAAGGGGTGCGCCTGCGCTCGGATACGCTAGCTAAAATTAACAATATTTCAATGAGTTGATAATTTTTCAGTTCATCGGCTGCGCATGCGGATGCTGCCGATGGCAGCCCGTGCAGTTGTGCCGGGCGCCCGCAACGGCCGGCTATGTGATGTGGCGGTTGTGCTGATGGCGACAGGACCGCGACGCAGGATGTTTTGGATGACGGTTTTCGGTCAAGCGAATGGTATTTCTTGCCATTATTCGGGACGCAGGTCTTGAGCTGGAGTGAAGTTGCCCCGCTTTGGCGGCCACCATCAAGATGGCTTGGGCAGTGTCACATCGGCAGATTTCGAGCGGGGTATCCGTCTGTGTTCGGGCGATAGATGGTGGAGCTTGTACGCGCCGGGCTACCACGCATCGCCGGACTATCAACAGAGGCGCAATGACCGGGCCCAGCAGACCAAAACCGCAACCCGCCCACCAAAGCGGGGCAACTCCAGCTCCCCGTCGGCACCCTGTCCCGTCCTCACCCCGCGCATTTCGCGGCGGCGCGGGCGGCGTTGCTGTCGTTTAGCAGGGTTCCGGTCAGCCGGTCCGGATAGGCTTTTTTCAGCTCGTCCAGGGCCTGGCAGGCGGCGTCGGGGCGTTTCAGGTCGGTCAGGGCTTTGCCCAGCCATAACAGGCTGTTGGGCGCGCGTTCGCCACGGGGGTAGCGTTGATAGCCTTCCAGAAAGGCTTTGGCGGCCTGGGCGGCCTGGCCCTGGCGCATCATCGCCCGGCCCTGCCAGAAGCTGGCGTGGCTGGCGCGGGGATGTTTGGGGTTCGCTTTCAGAAAGGCCTGAAAATCGCGGATTGCGCCGGCATCATCGCCTGCCTGCCACAGCGCATAGGCGGCGCGATAGGCGGCTTCGGCCGGGTCTCCTCCAGCGGCGGCGGCGTCGGTTTTCGGCGGGTCCGCTATTGCCGTCCCGGCCTTTGCCAGGGGTGGCTTTGCCGCCGGCGGCCGGGCGCCGGCTACGGGTATATCGGCTGCGGCGCCGGGCGCCGTCTGGCCCGGCGGCCGGGTGGTTTGCGGGGGGGCGCGGCCGGGGCCGGCCTCCGGAATCGCATCTGGCCCGGCGGGTGCGCTTGCCCGGCCTTCCAGGGCATTCAGGCGAAAATCCGTGTCACCGCGCGCCTTGCTGACATCCGATTGCAGGGTGCGCAGCTGGAATTGCAACTGCTCCACCTGCCCGGTCAGCGCGCGTTGCTGGGTTTCCAGCGCCTCCACCCGCTGCGTCAAATCAACCAGCGGGCTGGTGGCGGGCGTGCCGATCACGGGCGCGGGTTCGGGTGCGGGCGGCGGCGCGTCTGCTGCAAAGAAGCGCTTGTCTCCGCCCGGAAACACCTGCCGCTGCACGGCGCGCACCTGGCTTTCCAGCGTGCCCACCCGCTTGTCCAGCTGCGTCACCTGCGCCTGTGTAGCCACCGCCACGCCCTGCGCCAGCAGCGGCGTGCCCGACAGCAACACCGCCATCAGCACTAGGCACCGGCTGGTTTTTTCATATGTTCGCCTCAGCATATGCCCTTCCACGCAGACCCGCAGCTTCCTGTTATTGCCCCGCAGGGCTTGCTGCGGGCTGAACCGGGGCGGGTGCGGGAACGCGCGCGTCGGCCAGCCCCGGCACCGGGGCGGCGGGCGGGGCTTTCGCGGCAGGCGCTTTTGCCGCACCCGGCACAGGCGCGCCGACTCCAGGCGTATTGGCCCCGGGCGTATTGGCCAGCGCTGTTGCCGGCGTGCGGCCCAGCAGCGCGTCCGGCGTCAGCAGCGAGTCGCGCACTTGTTCGGCCGGTCCGCCCAGCGGCGGCAGCAGTTGCCCGCCCACGCGCACCTCCAGCGCACCGGCGCGACCGGTGTGCAGTTGCCAGGGGCGGCCGGGCGGCAGGTCCAGCGACTGGCCTTTCGCCAGCGTGCCCATGAACAGGGTTTCCTTTGCCCTTTCATCGGAAACGCGCAGCCACACCTCGTCTGCGGCAGTCAGTTTCACCGGCGCGTCGGCGGGAATGACGGGCGCGGCGGGGGCCGCATCCGCGCTGCCGGCTTCTGCTTCGGCCTGCGTTTGTGCCGCCGGCATCTGCGCCAGCTTCGGCTCGCTCGGTGTGGCGGGGGAGAACCAGCCAAGCCCCCAGGCGGCCACCAGGCCGAGCACCAGAATCACGATGGTGGAAAGCAGCATCACCAGCCCGCGCGACGGCAGGCGCCGGGCTTCCAGCGGTTCCAGATCCACCAGCGTCGGCACCGGTTCGCCCTTGCGCGATTCTGTGCGGTAGCGATCGGCGGCCAGTTGCGGGTCGATGCCCACGGTGCGGGCGAACGCCTTCACAAAGCCCAGCGTGTAGGTGAGCGCGGGCAGCGCGTGGTGATCGTCCGCCTCTATCTCTTTCAGGATGCCGCGGCGAACCTTGGTGCGGGTGGAGACATCTTCCAGCGACAGGCCGGCGGCCTCGCGCGCCTGCCGCAGCAGCGCGCCCGCCGTCAGCGGCGCGCCCACTGTCAGCGGCGCGGCTCTCGGCGTGGCGGCTGCGCCATCGCCGCCGCTGTCTTCGCCTGCTTCTGCCGCCTTGCGCGCCATGCCGTCTCCCGCCGAACTGCCCTGATTGTTGCTGCCCCGCTGCCTGCGGGGGTTGTGCCCTTCGGCAGCAAAATGTCAACCTTTGCTACGGCTTCAACGCATCGCTTTTGCTATTAATCGTGCAGCCTTGTTGCAACGCGGCATTTGCGCTATGGGGCCGCACCCGCGCTCCCCGGCGCCTCCCACAGGATTGAAGCTCATCATGGCGTCACGCCCCTTGCGTAACATTGCGATTATCGCCCACGTTGACCATGGCA
>DITZ01000018.1:5129-7672 GCA_002422985.1 Sphingomonadales bacterium UBA6171 | reverse complement strand
ATTCGGGAACGATGTGCGCCGGGGTCGAGATCGGGTTCGCCGGGATATAGTTGTCCGGATGGCCGAGGAAGTTCGGCAGGAAGAACACGAACACCGAGAAGATGATCAGGTAGACGCCCGCGCCGAACAGGTCCTTCGCGGTGAAATAGGGGTGGAACGGCAGCGTATCTTGCGGACCCTGCACATCCACGCCCGTCGGATTGGTCGAACCGGGGATATGCAGCGCCCAGATTTTCAGGATCACCACAGCCAGGATCACGAAGGGCAGGATATAGTGCAGGCTGAAAAAGCGCGTGATCGTCGCATTGTCCGGCGCAAACCCGCCCACCAGCCAGGTGCGCAGCGCGTCACCCACCAGCGGAATGGCAGAGAATAGCGAGGTAATCACCTGCGCGCCCCAGAAGCTCATCTGGCCCCAGGGCAGCACATAGCCCATGAAGGCAGCGGCCATCATCAGGATCATGATGACAACGCCCAGCATCCACACCACTTCGCGCGGCGCCTTATAGCTTCCGTAATAAAGACCACGGAAAATGTGGAAATACACCACGATGAAGAAGAAGCTCGCCCCGTTGGCGTGCATATAGCGGATCAGCCAGCCGGAGTTCACATTGCGCATGATATGCTCAACCGACACGAAAGCCGTTGTCACATGCGCGGAATAATGCATCGCCAGCACAACGCCGGTGATGATCTGGATCATCAGCGCAACGCCGGCCAACACACCGAAATTATACCAGTAATTGATGTTGCGCGGCACGGGATAACCGCCACCAACACTGTTCCACACCAGCCGCGGCACCGGCAGACGGCTGTCAATCCAGCGCATCAGGTCCGATTTGGGTTCATAGGGCGCTGCCCAGGGAAAGCTCATCGGATCATCCAATCTCGATAAGAGTGGGGGACTTGAAGGCATAGGCCGGCACTTCAAGATTGGACGGCGCCGGACCTTTGCGGATCCGGCCGGCGGTATCATAATGCGAACCATGGCAGGGGCAGAAATAGCCGCCATAATCACCCCGGTTCTCGCCCTCGGCGGCCCCCAGCGGCACACAGCCAAGGTGGGTGCAGACGCCCAGCGTCACCAGCCAGTTCGCATGGCCTTCCTGCGTCCGCTGTGCCAGCGTCTGCGGATCGCGCAACGACGCCACATTCACCTTGTTGGCCTCGCCCTGTTCGGCGGGCGTCAGGTTGCGCACGAACACCGGCTTGGATTGCCAGATGGTCTTGATCGCCTGCCCCGGCAGGATGGCCGACAGATCCACCTCCACCGTCGCCATCGCGCGCACGTCGGCAGACGGGTTCATCTGGTTGATGAACGGCCACGCAACCGCGGCACCCCCGACCCCTGCAAACGACAGCGTCGCCACATGAATGAAATCGCGTCGCCGGACTCCGTCCGGCCCTGCTTCGCCGCCGTCCACGGGCGACGGCTGTTGGGTCACAGATGACATATATGCTTTCTGCCACTTTGAATTGGGCAGCCCATAGCGCCCCACATATAAACACCGCAATGGGCAAAAAGGACGCGCCCGCAGCATCGCCGCCTCGCCGGCCATATCCGGGGCTTCGCGCCGCCCGCAATCCCCGCTATTCGCCCCATGTCATGACCAGCCATCCGCTCGACACGCCCACCCCGGACGCCCAAGTCCCCGGCGCACCCGGCGCCCCGCCCCGCCCCATCCGCTCGCTCCTCATCTTCTGCGGTTCGCGCACCGGGCAGGATTCGCGCCACGCCGCGCTGGCCGCCGCCGTCGGGCGGCTGCTCGCCCAACGCGGCGTCACCCTCATCTATGGCGGCGGCGCACTCGGCCTGATGGGCGAAGTCGGCCGCGCCTGCATCGCAGGGCAGGGTGCCGCCCAGGGCGTCATCCCCCGCTTCCTGAAAGACCGGGAGGTCGCCGAACCGCTCTGCACCGACATGACGGTCGTGGACAGCCTCCACAGCCGCAAGACCGTGATGTTCGAACGCGCCGACGCGGTGCTCGCGCTTCCCGGCGGGTTGGGCACGCTCGACGAGCTGGTGGAGATTCTCTCCTGGCGCAATCTCCGCCTGCACGACCGCCCGGTCTGGCTCCTGTCCGACAGCGGCTTCTGGCAGCCCTTCACCGCGCTGCTGCACCACATGGTGGCCGCCGGATTCAGCGCCCCGGACACATTGTCGCATCTGGAATCGCTGGAAAGCATCGACGCGCTTGCCGCCCGGCTTCCCCGCCCCTAAGAGCCAATCGCACAATCACGCTGACACCGAGGAACATGATGGCAAAGATCAAGGTGAAGGGCCCCGTCGTCGAACTTGATGGCGACGAGATGACCCGCATCATCTGGCAGTGGATCCGCGAAAAGCTGATCCTGCCCTATCTCGACATTGACCTGCGCTATTTCGATCTCAGCGTGCAGGAACGCGACCGCACCAACGACCAGATCACGGTGGACGCCGCCAACGCGATTCGCGAACATGGCGTCGGCGTGAAATGCGCCACCATCACGCCCGATGAACAGCGCGTGGAGGAATTCAACCTCAAGAAAATGTGGAAGTCGCC
>DITZ01000018.1:4922-5089 GCA_002422985.1 Sphingomonadales bacterium UBA6171 | reverse complement strand
TGGCGACCAGTATCGCGCCACCGACCTGCTGGTTCCCGGCCCCGGCAAGCTCACCCTGAAGTGGGAAGCCGCCGACGGATCGGACGTCCGCGAATATGAAGTGTTTGATTTCCCGTCCCCCGGCGTTGCCATGGGCATGTATAATCTTGACGATTCGATCCGCGATT
>DITZ01000018.1:0-4892 GCA_002422985.1 Sphingomonadales bacterium UBA6171 | reverse complement strand
AAGAACACCATCCTGAAAGCCTATGACGGCCGCTTCAAGGATCTGTTCCAGGAAGTGTTCGACAAGGAATTCAAGGCCGATTTCGCCCGCTGCAACATCACCTACGAACACCGGCTGATCGACGATATGGTTGCCTCCGCCCTCAAATGGAGCGGCAAGTTCGTCTGGGCCTGCAAGAATTACGACGGCGATGTCCAGTCAGACACCGTGGCGCAGGGCTTCGGATCGCTGGGGCTGATGACCAGCGTGCTGATGACACCCGATGGCAAGACGGTGGAGGCCGAAGCCGCGCACGGCACCGTCACCCGCCATTATCGCCAGCACCAGCAGGGCAAGCAGACCAGCACCAACCCCATCGCCAGCATCTTCGCCTGGACCGGCGGCCTGAAGCATCGCGGCAAGCTCGATAACCAGCCCGAAGTCACCAAATTCGCCGAAGATCTGGAAGCCGTCTGCGTCCGCACGGTCGAAGAAGGCAAGATGACCAAGGACCTGGCCCTTCTCATCGGTCCCGATCAACCCTGGATGACCACCGAAATGTTCTTCCAGGCCATCGTCGACAATCTCGAAAAACAAATGGCCTGATTCCTCGCTGTGCGTGGGGAGGGGCGGACCGGGGAGTGTGCCGCGAAGCGGAGGAGGGCTGTCCCTCCTCCACCCGCCCGCCTATTGCAACCCATAGGCCCGCGCCGCCAGTTCCTCCGCCATCGCATTGAACCGGGACCTGCGCCCCGCCGGCGGGTCATCCGCGCTCCCCGTCATCGCCCAGGCCCGCGCGTCCCCCGTCACCGCATTCATCACCAGCGCGGAATATAGCCCATAGGCTTCCCCCAGATGCCCGCACCCGGCGGTCGGGCGCGGTGCCAGCGGCTGATCCCCGCCCACCGCGCCATCCCCGGAAAAACAGTGCAGCCCGCCCGCGCTCCAATAGCGCGTCAGCCGCGCGTCACTTTCCGCTCCATCGCCATGCGGCTGCACCGGCATCGCGCGAAACAGCGCCTTATGTGTCTCTGGCTTCAGAAACCCGCCCCGGTTGGCCGCCACCGCCGCTCCCAGCTGCGCCAGCGCCTGCACCGAAATCCGCAAGCCCCCCTGCGGCGAAAACAGCCCGCCATTGTCACCCGGCACATAGCGCGTCAGGTCACAGGGCAGGCCATCGGGCCGCTGCACCGGGCAGCCCTCCGCCGGCCGTTCCGCGTCCACCTGCGCCACCCAGGGGCCGTGCCGATCCCAATGTTCGCCGAAATCCGCCGATTTCCGATACAGCACCGCGCCACCGTCCGCGAATCCCGGCGCACAGCCAGACCAGTTGAAACAGGCCGCCACCCCCAGCGGCTGAAACACCAGTGTCGCCATCGCCCGGTCAAAACGCGCACCCGTCACCGCTTCCACAATCTCGGCCAGCAGCGCTGAATTGAGATTGCTGTAATCAAACTGCGTTCCCGGCCGCGCCGCACTCCAGCTCTGCGCGCCGATTCGGTCGCGCAACCGCTCCCCCAGCTTCCCGCCATAACCGCCGGCGTCCGACACGCTTCCCTCATGCCGCAGCAGCATGCGGATGCTGATAATGGCATCGGGAAAATCCGGATGCCGCAACGGCCAGCCCAGATGCATCGACGCATCATCATCCAGCGACAGCTTCCCCGCATCCGCCAGCCGGTTCAACGCCAGCGCCAGTGCCAGCTTGGAAACCGACGCAATCCGCACCGGCGTCTGCGCCGTCATCGGCCGCACCACCCGTCCGTCGCCCGTCAACGCCGCGCCGCCTTGCGCGTCAGCCACCACGCGCCGTCCGTCCGCATAGGCCACCGCCCAGCCGGAAGCCTCCACCCCCGCCAGCACCGGCAATCCATCTTCGCCCCGCGCGCCACCGGCCAGGCAGAGCGCCAGCACCGCCGCTAGGCCGGCCCCATGAAAAATACGCACAGCTTGTTCCCATCCGGGTCCCTGAAATAGCCGCCATAAAAGGCATTCGCCCCGTCCGGCCCCCGCACGCCCGGCGCGCCTTCATCCACCGCCCCCAGCGCCATGGCCTTGCCATGCGCCACATCCACCTTGGCGCGGCTGTCCACCACGATCGCGATCATCGTGCCATTGCCGGCCGTCGCCGGCTGCCCGTCATAAGGCCCGCACACCGCCAGCAATGGCTTGTCCCACGCCATCCCATAGGCCGGGCCCCGCTCAAACTCCGCCAGCCGCCCGATGCCCACACTGCCCAGCACCGCATCATAAAAGGCCCCGGCCCGTGCCACATCATTCGTCCCCAGCATCACATAGCCGATCATCACAGCCTCCTGTAAAAAACGTCCCGCCTCAACCAGCCCCCATCGCATCCAGCGGCAACAGCCGCTCCCGCACGCCCCCGGCACACAAGCCATAATCCTCCAGCCGATAGCGGTGCCGGTCAAACCCATGCTGCGCCGCCGCCCGCGCCACATAGGCTTCCATCGCGCGCAGGGCGTCGGGCCGCAATTCGCGCCCCATCCACGCATAAACCCGCGCCACCGCATGGCGCCAGTCCTGCCCCACCTCATCGAAATGCAGGTCGAACTGCTTCCCCGCCGCAATCCGCTCCCGCGCCCGCGCCGTCACCACCATCCGGTGCGCCGTTTTGTGCAGCCACTCCGCGCCCACCCAATGCGGGTCCACATCATCCGATTGCACCACCATCTGGTTCCAGGCGAGGCTGGCCCCGGAAGCCACCACCGCCACCGGCTCCCGATGCAGAAACAGATAATGCGCCTCCGGGAAAACGCGCAGCAGCGCGTCCATATCCTGCATATGCTGCGGCGTTTTCAGCACCAGCGGCCGCGCCGGGTCGCTCCCGTTCAGCCATGCCCGCAGCTTCAGCAGCCGCTTCAGCCGCTGATACACCGGCAACTGGCTCACCGCCTCGCAATGCCGCGCAAAGCCCGGCACCCGCCGCTGCGCCTCTATCAGCGCGCCCGACAGCGACTGTTCATTCAGCCCCAGCTCCTCATCCACCTCCAGCGGCCCCGTCGGATGAATATGCCCGATCGCCGGGTTGATGGCCGTCACAAACCGCAGCGCATGGCGCACCTGCGCGATTCTGGGATCGGTCCGGCCGCGCATCAGCGCCGCCCGCACCTTCGGCCCCGGCACCGGGCATTGCGCCTCGAACAGCCGCAGCGCATCATGCGCCGGATCGCTCGCCAGCAGCCGCTGCATCCGGGTGGAGCCGGAACGCATCGGCCCCACCACGATGATCGGCGGCGCCAGTTCAATGGCATCAATCTCCGGGTGCGCCGTCAGCAGCGCCTCGAACCACAGCCGCTCCTTCATCACCTTCAGGATAGAGCCATGCGCCACCAGCCGGCCAAAATCGCTCAGCCGCGCCGCGCCATGCAGATCCTGCAACAGCACCGCCAACTGCGTCTCGAAAAAATCCCGGTCGATGCTGTCGGCCGACAGGCCGGTTTCCGCCTCCGCCATGGCGCGCAGCCTTTGTGGGCACATATCCGCCGGCGGCAGCACCCCCGCCTTCCAGGCGGCGTGCAGCGACTGCATCAGAATCCGCAGCCACAGCGGCCGAAAACTGGTGGCGGGGGGAAGGCCGAGATTGTTCATATACGCCTGCGCTGTTAGGGGGAGCCAAGAGATTTTCAAAGGGGATAACCATGTGCCCGGCGCTGCTGATTGCCTTTTCCGGCCTGTTGTTGCCGGGCTGCGTCACCGCCATCCAGCAACAGGAAGTCTATGGCGCGATCAGCGGCGTCGACTTTCAGGAGACCGACGCCCGCCGCTTCGCCAGCGTCGAGCCAGCAAGGCTCGGCACGCTCGCCCGCCTGTCCGCCCAATGCATCCGCAGCCGCATGGCCACCCCGCAATGAAGCGCCTCCTGCTGCTTGCCACCATCGCCGCCATCGGCACACTGGCCGGCTGCACCGCCACCAAGGAAATGCGGGTCCGCTCCGCGCTCACCAACGCCGGCGTGCCCGAACCCATGGCCATCTGCATGGCCGAACCCCTGGCAAGAGACCTGAGCGCAGACCAGCTCCGCGCCCTCGCCCGCGTCGGCAAATTAAGCCGGACCCGCCCGACCGATCTCAGCGAACGCCAGATCCTCGATATGCTGAAACGTGACCTCGACCCCGAAACCGTAGGCGTCGTCATCCGCGCCGGCATCGGCTGCATTTTGCGGGGCTAAAGCATGAAATATGCGGTCATCATCCTGTTGCTTGCTATCTGGCTGCTGATTGTTCTGGTCGATCCATTCCATCTGTCGCAACGATTATGGGCTTTCCCCGCACCGTCACAAAGCTGGGTCGATCTCATCATCGGCCTTGCCTGGCCGATGGTGGCGCTGTTTGCGCTCATCCGCTACGCGTCCGATATTCGTGCAGCACTCGATGCGCTGGTGCCGCGTTTTCGAACAGACAATGTCAAGGTTGCGGGTGTGGAATTGACCCGGCAAATGCCGCATACCGACGAGGTGAACAGCTGGTTTGCCTGGAGTGGCCAGCCGGGAAACAATGAGAAGCTCGTCACCTGGCTGCAAAAACATTGTTCACCCGCACCCAACGAAACACGGTTCATCACGCAGCCTGAATATGCTAGCCTGCGCGCACAGGCGGCGACTGAACTGGGAGTGCCCAATGGCTGAGGCTGCAATGCACTACGAACGGCAAATCTACAGCAAGCTGACCCGCGATGCGGCGGACGGGCTGAAATTGCTGCTCAGCAAGGAGGGCTATATCCAGCTTTCCGAACGCAAAGAGCCATTCTCGGATCGCTGGACCATCGAGGTGGTGCTGCCCGTTGCCGATCAGCAGAGCAGCGACGCGCCAGCCGCTGCTGCTGGGTAAAAACCACAACGCCCCTGCCGGGCGCCGCCCCCAAAAACACCCCCCTCCCCTTTAGGGGAGGGGCCG
>DITZ01000107.1 GCA_002422985.1 Sphingomonadales bacterium UBA6171 | reverse complement strand
GGCCGACATCGTTGCGGCCCAGATCCAGCAGCATCAGATGTTCGGACCGTTCCTTGGCGTCGGCCAGCAGGCTGGCGGCGTTGGCCTCATCCTCTGCCGCGGTTTTTCCGCGCGGGCGGGTGCCGGCAATCGGGCGGATGGAAATCTCGCCGTCACGCGCGCGCACCAGAATCTCCGGGCTGGAGCCGACAATGGCAAAGCCCGGCAGATCGAGGAAATAGAGGAAGGGCGACGGATTGACCCGGCGCAGCGCGCGATAGAGGCTGAAGGGCGGCAGCGTGAAGGGCAGCGAAAAGCGCTGCGCCAGCACCACCTGAAAAATATCGCCCGCGCCGATATAGTCGCGCGCTTTCTCCACCATCGCCCGATACTGGCCATCGGCCAGCGCCGGTTGCGGGCTTATGTCTGCCGCTGCGGCCGACAGGCGCCGCGCGTCGAGCGGCCGGGCCAGCCGGGCCGCCGTCTGTTCCAGCCGATCATCCGCGGCCGCCACGGCCGCTTCGGCATCACCATCCGCCAGCATGTCGGCATGAACCGGGGCCACCAGCGTCAGCCGGTCTGTCAGCCGGTCGAACACCAGCACCAGACCCGCGCGCATGAACAGCATGTCCGGCAGGCCCAGCGGGTCTTTCGCCGGTATCGGCAGCCGCTCTACCAGCGCCGCCGTTTCATAGCCGAAATAGCCGACCAGAAAGGGCAAGGCGGGTGGCAGGCCGGCGGGAACTTCCATGCGGATGTCGGCCACCAGCTGGCGCAGGGCATCAAGGCTCGGCGCATCCACATCCCCGAACGCGTCGCGGTTGCTGCGCCACTGGCGGTTCACCGCCGCCTTGTGCCCATGCGCGCGGAACAGCAGGTCCGGGTCCAGCCCGATCAGCGAATAGCGCCCCCGGCTGCGCCCGCCCTCCACCGATTCCAGCAGGAAATCACCGCGCCCCGGTTCCGACAGTTTCAGCCAGGCCGAAACCGGCGTTTCTGTGTCGCCGTCCAGCACGATATGGCGGCACACGCTGTTTCCCGCCAGCAGGCGCGCGACCGCCTGTTGCGCATCCGGAACCGCCATCCGCTTATCCCGCGGTGGCGCCGGTGATGCGCTTTTTGGCGGCCGTCAGCGCCTCGGGCTTGCGTACCACGCTCACGTCCCGCTCGATGGCGCGCACCAGGCTCACGACCATCTCCTCGCTCGCCTGCTGGCCGAAGCCCTGCCGCACCATGTCCACCAGTTGCGGCGCTTCCGCCAGATTGCCCGGCTGCACATCCTGCACGGCCACGACAAACCAGCCCTGCCCGCCCGGTGCCGGCACGACGCGCGCCTTGCCCCTGGGCGTGGAGAGCAACATGGTCACCGGCGGCGGCACCTGCCGGCCGGCCTGCGCCATCTGCGTCAGTTCCAGCCGGCGCACGGCCAGCGGCTGCGGCGCGGGCAGGCGCAGATCGCCCACCGCCGGGCCAATGGCTTCACCCTTGGAAATGGCCGCGGCAATCCGGTCCGCCGCCGCCTTTGCGGCATCAGACCGCTGGCGCACCATATAGGCCATGGTCACATCCTCGCGGATCTTCTCCACCGGAACCAGCAGCGGCGATATCACCTCGCTCACCTCGAACAGCGCAAACTGGCCATTGCCCAGATCCGCCACTTGCGGGCCATCGGCCTGATCCGCACCGAACACCTTGGCAACGGCCGGAATATCGAGCCTGGAGACCGCGAAATTCTCGTCAAACACCCGGCCATCCGCCGTCATCGCCGGGGCCGTTTCAATCACCAGCCCATGGCGCCTGGCAACTTCGGCGAAGGATTCGCCACCCGAAAGCCGCTCTTCCGCATCATTCACCAGATCCGCCAGCAGCGTCTCCAGCTTCTGATCCATCAGCCGCTTTTCGATTTCCGCGCGTACATTGGAGAGCGGAATCGGCTTGGGGGCCACGATATTCGTCACCTCAATCACATATTGGCCAAGCTGGGTGGCCACCGGATCGGTCACGCCCGGGCCGGCAAGCGCAAAGGCGGCTTTCGCCACTTCCGGGCGGAACTCGTCCGCCAGGCTCTGCTGGCTCTGCGCGCCCAGCGCGATGTCCTCGGCCGAGAAGCCGGCCGCCTTGGCCGCATCGGCAAAGGGCTTGCCGCCGCGCACTTGGGCCACAAAGGCCTTTGCTTTGGCCGCATCCGGCAGCACCACAAAGTTGATGCCGCGCGTTTCCAGGCTGCCATATTCGCCGGCGCGCGCTTTATAATCAGCCGCGATCTCCGCCTCGGTCGGGCGCGCCCTGTCGGCGATATTGGCGGCGGTCACGGTCGCAAAGCGAAAGGCGCGCCGTTCGGGAATCGTATAGGCGCGGGCGTTTTCCTTGTGGAAGGCAGCCAGTTCCGCGTCGGTCGGTGCCTTGGGTTCGGGCATGGCCGCCGATGGCACGGTCAGGATCGACCCGCGCCGCACTTCCAGCAGCAGCGCCGCATAAGGCTCTGCCATGCCGCGCGGCACCAGGCTGGCAGCCGCGACCGGTTGCAGCAGCTGGCGGCGCTTGATGGTGTCCGCGATCTCGTCGCGCAACTCCTGTTCGGTCAGCCGCTGGTTCGAGAGGAAACGGCGGAAGGTCGCGTCATCAAATTTGCCGTTCACCTGCGCGGCCGGGATGCTGGCGATCTCGCCGTCAATCACGCGCTGCGAGACGACCATGTCATTCTTTTCCGCGAACGCGCTGATCGCGCGGTTGGCGACCAGCTGATCGTACACCATGTCGCCGCCACCGGCGTTGATGAAATCGGCCTGCGTCATCGTCGGCTGGCGCTCGCGTTCCTGCCGGGTCGCGCGGTCAACCGCGGTCAGAAACTCCGATTCGGTCAGGCTGGTGGAGCCGGCAGTGGCCATCACCGGCCCGGTGGCGCCGGGCGCATTGGCCGGACCGCCGGGCTGGAACAGGGTGACGACCAGGGCGCCAACCGCGATCAGCAGGATGATGGCGCCCACCCAGGACGAAACCGATTTGCGGAAAATTTGCAGCATTCCGGACCTTACTACCTCCAGCAGCCGCCAAAGCCAGACGGCGGCTCGCATATGCCCGCTCCCTAGCGGCTTGCCCCGGCTTTGGCCAGAAGGGGCGAAAAGCGCCGTTTTTCGCAAGCCGGCGTTCAGACTGGGCCGCATAGGGGCGAGGTCCCCACTTCTCAGCGCCGCCTTCGCCGGTTAGGAGGATGCCGATGACTCTTGTTTCCACCCTGGGCGGCCCTGCCCGCATCTTCGGCTATTCCGTGCTTGGCGCGGCGCTGCTGCTCACCGCCGGTTGCGCACGCAACCGCAACAACAAGAAAGAGCTGGCCTATGTCGCGCGCGACGTGGAAACGCTCTATAATCTGGGCAAGGACCAGCTGGACCGGAAGCGCTATAAAGACAGCGCATTGATATTCGATGAAGTGGAGCGGCAACACCCCTATTCCGTGTGGGCGCGCCGGGCACAGCTGATGTCGGCTTTCAGTTATTATGCCGCGCAGGACTATTCGCAGGCCATATTGTCTTCGCAACGTTTCCTGTCTTTGCACCCCGGCAACCGGGATGCGGCCTATGCCCATTATCTGATCGCGCTGAGCTATTATGAACAGATTGCCGATGTGGCGCGCGACCAGAAGGTGACCCAGCAGGCGCTGGATTCGCTGAACGAGGTGATCCGCCGCTATCCGGACAGCCGCTATGCCGCCGACGCGCGGCTGAAAATCGACCTGGTGAACGACCATCTGGCCGGCAAGGAAATGGATATCGGCCGATTCTATGCCCGCAACCGGCAATGGATTGCCGCGGCCACCCGATTCCGCGCCGTTATCGACAAATATCAGACGACAAGCCATGTGCCCGAAGCGCTGCACCGGCTGGTGGAAGCCGATCTGGCGCTGGGCATCCCGGAAGAAGCGCGCCGCACCGCATCGGTGCTGGGCGCGAACTTCCCCGGATCGGAATGGTATGAGCGCAGCTATCGCCTGATACAGGAGCATGGCGCGGCCTGAGGCCGGGCGCATATCATGCTGAACCACCTGTCGATCCGCGACCTTGTGTTGATCGAGCAGGTGGACCTGCCCCTGGGCTCAGGTCTTTTGGTGCTGACGGGTGAGACCGGTGCCGGGAAATCCATCCTGCTGGACGGGCTGGGGCTGGCACTGGGCGACCGATCGGATTCGGCGCTGGTGCGCAAAAGCGCAGCGCAGGCGAGCGTGGCGGCGGAATTTCTGCTGGCCGACGACCATCCGGCGCATCTTTTCCTGCGCGAAAATGATCTGCCGGCTGCTGACCATGGCATGATCATCGTGCGGCGGACGCTGAAACCCGATGGCGGCAGCCGGGCGCATGTGCAGGATCAGCCGGTTTCCATCGCGCTGCTGCGGGCGCTGGGCGGCCTGCTGGTGGAGGTGCACGGCCAGCATGATGAACGCGGGCTGCTGAATCCGCGCGGGCATATGGCGCTGCTGGACGGCTTCGGCGGCCATGGCGCGCTGCTGGACGCGGTGCGGGCGCGGCATGCGGCGCTGGTGATGGCAACCGAGGCGCTGGCGAGCGCGCGCGCCAGCGCCGACGCCGACGCGGCAGACCGGGAATGGCTGGATCATGCGGTGGCGGAAATATCCGCCATGGCACCGGTGGCGGGCGAAGAGGCGGAACTGGCCGATGTGCGGGCGCGGATGAAGCGCGGCGCGGCGCTGGCGGAACATCTGGATGAGGTGGACAAGCTGGTATCGTCCGCCGATGGCGCGCTTTCGAAGCTGCGCCAGGCGGCGCGGCGGGTCGAGCGGATGGCCGGCGAAGATGCAGCGCTGAGCGCGGCATTGGAGGCGATCGACCGGGCGCTGGTGGAGGGCGATCAGCTGGAATCGGCCCTGCTGGCCGTGCGGCGACGGCTGGATATTTCGCCCGACGCGCTGGAGCAGGCGGAAGCGCGGCTGTTTGATCTGCGCGCGCTGGCACGCAAGCACCGGACGGATGTGGACGCCCTGCCCGCGCTGCTGGCGGCGCTGGAAGCGCGGCAGGCGGTGATTGCCGATTCGGGCACCCTGCTGGCCCGGCTGGAAGCGGACAGGCACGCAGCAGCGGCAGCGCTGACCGAAGCGGCCGCCGGGCTGACAGCCGCGCGGCGGGCGGCGGCCGGGCGGCTGGATGCGGCGGTGAATGCGGAACTGCCGGCGCTGCGGCTCGATTCGGCGCGGTTTCGCACCGATGTGACCGAAGTGGCGCCGGGCGCGACGGGCGCCGACCGGGTGGTGTTCGAGATTGCCACCAATGCCGGCACGGATTTCGGCGCGCTGACCCGCATTGCATCCGGCGGGGAGATGAGCCGCTTTGTGCTGGCGCTGAAAGTGGCGCTGGCCAGCAGCGGTTCGGCGGGAACATTGGTGTTCGACGAGATTGACCGGGGCGTGGGCGGCGCGACCGCCAGTGCGATTGGAGAGCGGCTGGCGCGCGTGGCCGAAGGCGCGCAGGTGCTGGTGGTGACCCACAGCCCGCAGGTGGCCGCTGCCGGCGCGACCCATGCCCGCATTTCGAAGGCTAGCGGCCGCACCGAAGTGCAACTGCTGGACGCCGATGAAAGGCTGGAGGAAATCGCCCGCATGCTCTCTGGCGCGGACGTGACCAGCGAAGCGCGCGCGCAGGCGGCGAGGCTGTTGGGCGGGAAATAGCGCCGGCTGCTGCGGCACCCTGCGGTCAGGCAGGCGGTGCCCGGCGGCACGCCGGACAGGAAGGCAGGATGGGCGGCCGGATGGGCGGCCGGATGGGAAGGTTGGAAAGGCGGGCCGGATGGGAAGGCCTGAATGCGCAGGTCGGCCAGTGCCAGCCACTATTGACCAGCCAGACAGGGAGGATTTCGCACCACACCGCGCTCGTCGCGCCGTGCCCGACACGGGGCCGCGCTTCTCCGCCTCACGCCCGGCAGCACAAAGCCCTGCCCCGTGTCGGGCACGGGGCGACGATGCAGGGTGATGTTATCGCACTTTGACAGGTGCAGCGATCATGCCAGGCATGGCGATCAGAACAGGCGGCGTGGATACCGGCGGCGTGCATACCGGCGGCGCGATGAACCGAAGTCCAGACGCCATTTCCCTGCCCGAACCATTCCTGCACAGCGCACCGGCACAGCGCACCGGCTCTATCCTGGTGGCCGCGAAGCAGGCCCGCTTAACAGCGGCTTAGTAGCGGCGCAGCAGCCCTGCCAGCTTGCCCTGCACTTTCACGCGCGACGGCAAATAGCGTTGGGGTTCGTAGAGGCTGTTGGCCGGGTCCAGGCGGATCATGCCTTTTTCCCGGTGGAAATATTTCAGCGTCGCCTCGGCATTGTCGATGAGGGCGACGATGATGTCGCCGTCGCGGGCTTCCTCTGCGCGGCGGATGAGGGCGAAATCACCGTCGAAGATGCCGGCCTCCACCATCGAATCGCCCACCACCTGGAGCGCATAATGATCGCCCGGCCCCAACAGCGCGGTGGGGACGGCGATCTGCTCGCTATCCTCTATCGCCTCGATCGGCAGGCCGGCGGCGATGCGGCCGACGAAAGGAACCGAGATGGAGGGAGCATCATGGCGCGCCTCCCGCTCCCGCCGGGCGGCTGACAGGTCTGCCACGGGGGCCGGCTTCGCGCGCATCGCGTCTTCGGGCAGGCGCATGATCTCCAGCGCGCGGGCGCGGTTGGGCAGGCGGCGCAGAAAGTGCCGCTCCTCCAGCGCGCCGATCAGCCGGTGCACGCCGGACTTGGATTTCAGGTCCAGCGCATCCTTCATTTCCTCAAACGATGGCGAGACGCCGGTTTCGGCCAGCCGGTCGTGGATGAACAGCAGCAGTTCATGTTGCTTGGAAGTCAGCATCGCCTTGCTCGCCATCTGTAGAACATGGTGAGAACATTAAGCGAACTTTGCGGAACAGGTCAAGCGCCTATCCCAGGATTAGCACCGGAACGGATGCACCGGCCGGCACCGGCGGTGCCTGTTCGGGGCGCACCAGCAGGGCGTGAGCCGCTGCCAGACGGCTCAGCATGCTGCTGTCCTGTGCGGCAAAGGGTGTGACGTGCAGCACGCCGCCCGCGTCTGCCAGCGTGGCGCGCATGAAATCCCGGCGCGCGCCATTGGCCGGCAGCGGCCGGGTGACGATCGCCATGGTTTCGCGCGGCAGCGGTTGCGGTGCGCCCGCCATATGGCGCACCAGCGGCAGCAGAAACAACAGGGCGCAGACATAGGCCGACACGGGATTGCCCGGCAGGCCGATGATGATCACATCCCCGCGCTTCCCCGCCAGCAACGGCTTGCCCGGCCGGATGGCAATGCGCCAGAAATCCAGCGCCGCGCCGATCCGCGCCAGCGCCGGGCGCACCAGATCATGATCACCCACCGACGCGCCACCGATGGTGACGACGATGTCGGCGCTGTCGCAGGCGCTTTCCAGCGCCAGGCAGAGCGCATCCAGCGAATCCGCGACGATGCCATGGTCGGCCACCGCGGCATCCGCCAGCATCGCGGCCAGCATTGGCCCGTTGGAGGATATGATGTGGCCGGGGCCGGCTGTTTCGCCCACGCCCACCAGTTCCGATCCGGTGGCGATGATGGCAACACGCGGCCGGCGGCGCACCGGCAGATGCGTCTGGCCGGCGGCGGCGGCCAGCCCGATCAGCGCCGCCGTCACCAGTTGTCCCTCGGCGGCAATCGGCGCGCCACTCAGAAAATCCTGCCCGCGCCGGCGGATATGTGCGCCTGCGGCCGGCGGCCCTTGGGCGGCGCGGCGCAGCGTTGCGCCGTCGGCGCGCATATCCTCCTGCACCGCCACCGTATCCGCGCCGGCGGGCATATGGGCGCCGGTGAAGATGCGCACCGCCTCCCCTGCCCCCACGCTGCCGGCAAAGGGGTGGCCGGCGGCCGATTCACCGATGATGCGCAGCGGCGCGGCGCAATCGGCGAAGCGCAGCGCCCAGCCGTCCATCGCGCTCACATCCGTGGCCGGCTGGGTGCGCTGCGCCGTCAGCGATGCTGCCAGCCAGCGGTGCAGCGCGTCACCCAGCGGCACTTCCTCCACAGCCGTCAGCCCGGCGAGCGCCAGCAGGCGCGCCTGCGCATCCGCCAGCGGCAGCAGATCAGCCATCGGCGCGATAGTCGCCAGAGCGTCCGCCGGATTTGGCCACCAGTTGCACGTCGCCGATCACCATCGCCCGGTCCAGCGCCTTGGCCATGTCATAGATGGTGAGCAGCGCCACCGAAACGGCGGTCAGCGCCTCCATCTCCACGCCCGTAGGCCCGGTGGTGCGCACCCTGGCGCTGGCGGTTACGCCCGCCGCGTCCACCACCAGCTCAACCGATACCGAACTGATCGCAATCGGATGGCACAGCGGCACCAGATCGGCGGTGCGCTTGGCGGCCATGATGCCGGCGATGCGCGCAGTTGCCAGCACATCGCCCTTTTTCACCCGCGCTTCGGCAATGGCGTCACGCGCCGCGGCCGACATGCTGATGCGCCCGGATGCCGTCGCTTCCCTTTGCGTCGTCGCCTTGCCACCCACATCGACCATATGGGCGGCGCCATCTGCATCAAGATGGGTCAGCCGGCTCATGCCGTGCCCAGCAACCGGCGGGTGGCGGCGGCCACATCGGCCTCCCGCATCAGGCTTTCGCCCACCAGAAAGCTGGTGACGCCCCCGGCCGCCAGGCGCTGAATATCCGCATGGCCGGAAAGTCCGGATTCCGCGATCACCAGCCGCTCGGCACCAACGCGCGCTGCCAGGCGGGAACTGGTGTCAATATCGACCGCCATCGTCTTGAGATTACGGTTGTTCACACCAATCAGCGGCGTCGTCAGCCGTAACGCCCGGTCCATCTCGGCTTCGTCATGCACCTCCACCAGCACATCCAGTCCCAGCGCCATGGCCTCGGCCTCAAAGTCCGCAAGCTGGGCATCGTCCAGCGCCGCGACAATCAGCAGGATGGCATCCGCCCCCAGCGCGCGGGATTCGGCCAGTTGATAGCGATCGACAATGAAATCCTTGCGCAGCGCCGGCAATGCGGGGGCCGCGGCGCGCGCCTCTGCCAGATAGGCATCCTTGCCCTGAAAATAGGGCTCGTCCGTCAGCACAGACAAGCAGGTCGCGCCACCTTCGGCATAGGCAGCGGCGATGGATGCAATGTGAAAATCCTGCCGTATCAGCCCTTTGGACGGGCTGGCTTTCTTGCATTCTGCAATCAGGCCAAAGCGTCCGGCCGCGCGCGCATCCAGCAGCGCACGCGCAAAGCCGCGCACTGGGCCGTTCGCGTCCGGCATCAGCGACCGGTGCGGTTTCACGGCCTTGCGCGCGGACACATGCGCACGCTTGGCGTCCAATATCGGTTGCAGACGGTCGGCCATGAAATATCCTTAGCGGAAGGCGAGGAAACGGGCGAGACGGTCTGCCGCCGCGCCATCGCTGATGAGGGTGGTGGCCAGCGCATAGCCCATGGCCATATCCGCCACCCGCCCGGCGAGCAGCAGCGCGGCAGCGGCATTCAACGCCACAATATCCCGATAGGCCAGAAGCTGCGGCGTGTTCACAACACCCGCCATCAACGCCTTCAAAGCCAGGGCATTCTCATACGGGTCGCCGCCTTTCAGAAGTGCCAGCGGGCGCAGCGCCACGCCGATATCGGCCGGGTTGAATTGTAGCTGTTGCAGCGCGCCACTGCCAAAGCGGATCATGTCGGTCGATGCGTGCAGCGCCACTTCATCCAGCCCGCCACCGTGCAGCAGCAGCATGTCGGTCGCGCCCAGCGCCCCGCCGGCTTCGGCCATGGGGGTCAGCCATTGCGGCGCGAACACCCCCACCATCTGCCGCTTCACCCGCGCCGGATTGGCGAGCGGCCCCAGCAGGTTGAAGATCGTCCGCCGCCCCAGCGCCCGGCGGATGGGCGCGATGCGCGCGAGCGCCGGATGGTGCCGCTGCGCGTGCAGGAACATGATGCCCACTTCCGCCAGTCCCGCCTCGATACGGTCAAGCGGCAGTTCCGCATGCCAGCCGAGCGCCGCCAGCACATCGGCCGCGCCAGAGCGGGAGGAGGCGGCGCGATTGCCATGTTTGGCGACCGGCACGCCGGCGGCGGCCACCACAAAGGCGACCGCAGTGGAGATGTTCAGGCTGTGCGCCCCGTCACCGCCGGTGCCGCACACGTCGATGGCGTCGGCCGGCGCGGCAATGGCCATCATCCGTGCGCGCATCACGGCGGCGGCGGCGGCGATTTCGCCGGCCGTCTCGCCCCGATCCGCCAGCAGCAGCAGAAAGCGGGCGATGGCGTCGTCCGCCACCTGGCCATCCAGAATGGCCGCAAAAGCCTGTGTCGCGGCGTCGGTGCTCAAAGGCACCGACGGATCGGGCAGCAAGGTCATGCCAGCGCGGCCGTCAATGCGCCGCCGGGGCCAAGCCCTTCCCACCCCTTATGCGCAATGCCCGCCAGATCAAGGAAATTGGCCAGCAAATGATGGCCATGTTCGGTCGCGATGGATTCCGGATGGAACTGCACGCCATGCAGCGGCAGCGTGCGGTGCGCCAGGCCCATGATGATGCCGTCCGCCGTTTCCGCCGTGATTTCCAGCACCGGCGGCAGGGTCGCCCGCTCCACAATCAGGCTGTGATAGCGGGTGGCAGTAAAGGGGCTGGGCAGCCCGGCGAACACCGACCGGCCTTGATGCAGAATGGGTGAGGTCTTGCCGTGCATCAGGCTCGGCGCGCGCACCACCCGGCCCTGAAACGCCTGCCCCAGCGCCTGATGGCCAAGACACACGCCCAACAGCGGCAGCGCGCGATCGGCGGCCGCGCCAATCAGGTCCAGACAGATGCCGGCCTCGTTCGGCGTGCAGGGGCCGGGCGACAGCAATATGGCCTGCGGATCAAGCGCCAGCGCGTCCTCCACGCTGAGCGCATCATTGCGACGAACTTCAACTTCCACACCCAGTTCAAGGAGATAGTGGACGAGGTTGAAAGTGAAACTATCGTAATTGTCGATAATGAGGATCATGGCACGGCCCTCGCAATGGCCAGAAAATCGGCGGCCTTCAGGCTCGCGCCGCCCACCAGCGCGCCGCCAACCGAGGGCAGCGCCAGCAGCCCGGCGGCATTGTCGGGCTTGACCGAGCCGCCATAGAGCACATGATAGCCCGCACCGGCCTGCGCGCGGATCGCGTCATGCGCCTCCTCCACCTGCGCCAGCGTGGGGGTGAGGCCGGTGCCGATGGCCCAGACCGGTTCATAGGCGATGACCAGCCGGTCCGGCGTGGCGCCGGCCGGCATGGAGCCGGACAGCTGGCGGGATAGTGTCGCCAATGTTTCGCCCGCCTCGCGCTCGGCCAGCGTTTCGCCGATGCACAGGATAGCGACACAGCCGCTGGCCAGCACCGCTTCGGCCTTGGCGCGGACGATCGCGTCTGATTCCCGATGGTCCGTCCGCCGCTCGCTGTGGCCGACAATGATGTGGGTGGCCCCGGCATCGGCCAGCATCGGCGCGGAAAGATCGCCCGTGTGCGCGCCGGCGGCGCTGGCGTGGCAATCCTGTGCGCCGATGGCGATCAGGCTGCCGGCAGCGCGCGCCGCAAAGGCCGCCAGCAGCGTGGCGGGCGGGCAGATCAGCAGTTCCGCCCCCGGAATCGGCGGCGCGGCGATCAGCGCATCCAGCTCGGCCATCGCCGACTTCAGGCCGTTCATCTTCCAGTTGCCCGCGATCAGCTTCATTCTGCACCCTTTGCCCTGAGTCCCGGTGGCTGTTCAGCCTCCCGACAGCCGTCCCTCTAGACAGCAGGCCGATGGCACGGCAACCCTGACGAGGCCCTTATGCGGACGCTTTCTGCCTTTCCGGCCTTCGCGGCCCTTGGTCTGCTGATTCTGTCGCAGCTGCTGGCGGTGCCGGCGCAGGCGCAATCGCTGCTGCGGGACGCGGAAACCGAAGAATTTTTCCGGGATATCGGCAAACCGCTGAAGGAAGCCGCCGGGCTGGACCCGCGCGCCGTTAACGTCGGGCTGGTGAATGACGGCTCGATCAACGCCTTTGCCACGCTGGGCCAGCAGGTCTATTTCTTCTCCGGCCTGTTGATTGCCGCCAAGGATGTGCGCGAGGTGCAGGGCGTGCTGGCGCATGAACTGGGCCATGTCGCCGGCGGCCATGCCATCCGCAACAATGAAGGCGCGGCCCCGGCCACCAGCATCTCGCTGCTTTCCATGGTGATCGCCGGGGCGCTGATCGCGGCCGGTGCGGGCGACGCCGGCATGGCGGCGATGATGGCGGGCCAGCAGGCAGCGCAAGGCAAATATCTGGCCTTCAGCCGCGAACAGGAAAGCCGCACCGATCAGGCGGGCGCGCGCTTTCTGGAGGCTGCCGGGGTGGACGGCGTGGGCATGATCAGCTTTTTCCGGCAGTTGCAGGGTGATGAGTATCGGCTCGCGATCCCGCAGGACAATGCCTATAACCGCACGCACCCCTTGTCTGGCGAGCGGATATCGGCGCTGGAAAATGTGCTGGAACGCTCGCCATACTGGAAGAAGGGGGCGGATCCGAAATTGCAGGCGCGCTATCAGCGCATCCGGGCAAAGCTGATCGGCTATCTTTCCAACCCGGAGGATACGCTGCGCGCCTATCCGGCCGCTGATCGCTCGCAACCCGCGCATGTGGCGCGGGCCTATGCCTATCACAAGCAATCCAAGGCCGATCTGGCGCTGGCAGAGATAGAGGCGGCGATGCAGGTGGAGCCGCGCGACCCCTATCTGATGGAGCTGCGCGGGCAGATTCTGCTGGAATCCGGCCGGGTGAACGATGCCCTGCCGGATTTGCGCAACGCGGTGGCGGCGTCGGATACGGACCCGCTGATCGCCTCCATGCTGGGCCATGCGCTGGTGTTGCAGGGGGAACGGGATGATAATGCCGCGCTGATGGCGGAAGCCGAAAAGGTGCTGCGATCAGCCATCGCGCGGGACAAGGAAAATCCCTTCGCCTGGCTGCAACTGGGCACGATTTACGAGCGGCGGGGTGACAAGCCGCGCACGGCGCTGGCAACGGCGGAGCGGCTGAGCCTGACGGGCGGTGATCCGCTTGCCATCAACAATGCCGCGCGATCGGCGGTGGCGGGGCTGGATCGCGGTTCGCCGGAATGGCTGCGGGCGCAGGATATTGTGCTGGTTTCACAGGAAGATATACAGAGAATGAAGAAACGGGGCAATCGTGATCGCCGGGGATGAGACGGTGCCGGCAGCGCCGGTTGCAAAGGAGAGGCAGCCCCTGCATCCGGCCATCTGGGCGGCGGGCGGCGCGGGCATGGTGGCGCTGATGGTTGCCGGCCTGTGGTTTGCCGCACCCGCGCTGCGCCCCGTGGGCATGGTGGCGGACAAGGCGGCGATGGAGAAAGCGGTGAAGGAAGCCATCCTCGCCAATCCGGAGATTATTCCCGAAGCCATCAACCGGTTGCAGGAGCGCGAGGTGGAGAAGCTGCTCGCCTCCAACCGCGAGGCGATCGAGACGCCCTTTGCCGGCGCCTGGATGGGGGCGGAGGATGGGGATGTGGTGCTGGTCGAGTTTTTCGACTTCAACTGCCCCTTCTGCCGCCAGTCATCGGGCGATGTGGAGCGGCTGATGGCGGAAGATCCGAAGCTGAAACTGGTGTTCCGTGACATGCCGGTGCTGGGGCCGGACAGCGAGCGCTTTGCCCGCGCCAGCCTGTCGGCCGCCGAACAGGGGCGCTACATCAACTTTTATCGCAGCGTGTTTGCGGGACAGGGCGAGCTGAGCCAGGAACGGCTGATTCGCTCGGTGCGCCAGGCCGGTCTGAATGAGGGCAAGGTGGCGGCGTCACTGTCATCAAAATCACTGGCAGACGAGCTGGAGCGCAACCTGTCGCTGGGCCGGGCGCTGGGGCTGACGGGAACGCCCAGCTATGTGATCGGCAACAGGATTCTGTCGGGCGCGGTGGGCTATGACGCGCTGAAAGAGGCGGTGGCGGCGGCGCGCGCGAAAGCCAGTCCGGGCTGACTGTCCTACACTAAGGCTATTTGATACCAGATTGGTTGTTTCTTGCAAATGGAGGCAGCCAATGAAGCATATTTTCGCCCTTTCCGCCCTCGGCTTGCTGCTGAGCGGCTGTGCCACCACCGGCGAGCGTGGCGTCACCCATGGCAACAGCAGCCTGCGCGAGAAGGTGGCATTGTCCGTCACCGAACTGCGCGCGCTGGTGGATGGGCTGGCGCTGCCCGCCGGTGAGGTGGAGGCTGCGACGGTGGCGCTGCATATCGAGCGGGCGCGCCTGTCGGTCTTTGCGGCCGCGACGGACCAGATCAGCCGGCCGGGCCTGGCCGCCAAGGCGGAGCTGGCAGCGCTGGGCGTGCTGCTGACGCTGTGCCGGGACAGGGTGCGCGCGGCGGACTCAATGCTGCCCGGTTCGGCGGAGGCCGCCACGATGGCGCGCGCGCTCTCCATTGGCTGCATCGTGCCGCTGACGCTGGTGGCGGGCTGAGCCGCAAGGAAGGCCATAAAGAAAGGGCGGGGTTTTGGCCCCGCCCTTTGCTTTACCGGCTGTCCCGATGGATCAGCGGCTGTAGAATTCGACCACCAGATTCGGTTCCATCTTCACCGGATATGGCACTTCGTCGAGCGTCGGCACGCGGACATATTGGGCCGAGAAGCCTTCGACGCCCACATATTCCGGCACATCCCGCTCGGACGACTGGATGGCTTCGAGCACCAGCGCCATTTGACGGCCCTTGTCGCCCACTTCCACCACATCGCCCGGCTTCACCAGCGCAGACGCAATGTTGCACTTGCGGCCGTTGATCTTGACATGGCCATGGTTCACCAGCTGGCGGGCCGCGAACACGGTCGGCGCGAACTTGGCGCGATAGACGACGGTGCCCAGGCGGCGCTCCAGCAGGCCGATGAGGTTCTGCGAGGTATCGCCCTTCATGCGGACGGCTTCGGCATAGACCTTGCGGAACTGCTTTTCCGTCACATCGCCATAATAGCCCTTCAGCTTCTGCTTGGCGCGCAGTTGCAGACCGAAATCCGAAACCTTGCTCTTGCGGCGCTGACCATGCTGACCGGGGCCATATTCACGGCGGTTGACCGGGGACTTCGGACGACCCCAGACATTCTCGCCCATGCGGCGGTCGAGTTTATACTTGGCGCTCTGGCGCTTCGACATGCTATCATCCTTCGCTTGACCGGGGCATGATTGCCGCACGATCTGCCGGCCCCGAAGAGGAACCGGCCTGTCTGGACCCGCGCGAACAGCATAGGCTGGCCGGGCCACCGCTTCACCAGACGTGCGGGGCCGAATGCGAAGGGGCGCCGTTAGCGGCACAGGCCCGCCCGGTCAAGCCCATGAAGCTTGACCTGTGCCGTCCCAGCCTGTAGCGAGCCGCTTCTTCCAAGATTATCGTAGCGAGAGAGACCCGGATGGCACGCGTCACCGTTGAAGATTGCATCGAAAAGGTGCCCAACCGCTTCGAGCTGGTGCTGCTCGCCGGGCAGCGCGCGCGCCAGATCGCCGGCGGCAGCGAAATCACGCTGGATCGGGACCGCGACAAAAACCCGGTCGTGGCACTGCGCGAAATCGCGGAAGCCACTGTTTCGCCGGCAATCCTCGCCGAACGCATCATTTCCGATCTGCAAAAGGTGCGGGTGGACGAGGATGATGTGGCCGATGAAGTCGGTTCGCTGAGCGCATCGGCCGAAGCCCTGCGCCTGACGGCCGCCGCCCCGCCGCGCAACCAGAATCTCGGCCCGGACGAATAAGCGAACCGTCTGCGCGGCCAGACGACGCTGCCAGGCAGCGCGCAAACGGCGCGGGGTGCCATTTCCAGCATTGAGTTCGGCCGCCCGCTGCGCCATTCTCCTGCCAACCAGAAGGAGGAGCGCCATGCGGGCATTGATTATTTCCATGGGCGCGGCATCATTGATGCTGGGTGGATGCGCCACCAGTCGCGGCTGGTATTATGGCGACCAGCGTTTCGCCACCAGGGAGGAATGTCTGATCGCCAAGGGGCATGGCTCCGGCCGGTCCGAAGGCGGCACACAGGGCAAGGCAGCTACCGTTGGTGCTGTCGGCGGCGCCACCACCGCGCTGATCGCCGGTGCCAATCTGGGTGAGGCGGCCGTGGCGGCCGGCGCAGGGGCCGCCGCCGGCGCGCTCGTCGGCAGACGGGCGTGCTGAGGGCCATGGCGATGAAACAGCTTTATATTCTCGCGCTGGTGCCGCTGGTCATGCTGGCGCCGGCCTCGCCGCTGCCGGCCAAAGACAAGCAGCAATGGACCTATGATGGCCGGGTTTTCGACAGCTATGAAGCCTGCAAGAAAGCCAAAAAGGACAGTAAGAAGAAGGGTGCCATCGTCGGTGCGGCCGGAGGCGCGGCCACCGCGCTCATCTTCGGCGGCAATGTCGGCGAGGCGGCACTCGCCGCCGGTGCCGGCGCGGCGGCGGGTGCCATTATCGGCAAAAACGCGAAGAAATGCTGATTTAGGAACGGCGGGGTCAAACCCGCCGCTTCACCGCCTGCGTGCCTTGCCGCGCTTGTCCTCGTCAAACAGTCCGGCCAGCTGCTCCACCATCGCGCCGCCAAGCTGTTCGGCATCCATGATCGTCACCGCCCGGCGATAATAGCGGGTAACGTCATGCCCGATGCCGATGGCGATCAGCTCCACCGGCGACCGCCCTTCGATCCAGCCGATTACCTGCCGCAGATGCCGTTCCAGATAATTGCCGCTGTTCACGCTCAGCGTGGAATCATCCACCGGCGCGCCATCTGAAATCACCATCAGGATGCGCCGGTCCTCCGGCCGCGCCAGCAGCCGGTTATGCGCCCACAGCAGCGCCTCGCCGTCGATATTTTCCTTCAGCAGCCCTTCGCGCATCATTAGGCCCAGGTTGCGCCGCGCCCGCCGCCAGGGCGCATCGGCGGCCTTGTAAACGATATGCCGCAGGTCGTTCAGCCGCCCCGGCTTGGGCGGACGCCCCGCCGCCAGCCACTTTTCCCGCGATTGTCCGCCCTTCCAGGCGCGCGTAGTGAAGCCCAATATCTCGGTTTTCACCCCGCAGCGCTCCAGCGTGCGCGCCATGATGTCCGCCGAAATGGCGGCAATGGAAATCGGCCGTCCGCGCATGGAGCCGCTATTGTCGATCAGCAGCGTCACCACCGTATCGCGGAAATCCATATCCCGCTCTATCTTGTAGCTCAGCGCATGTTCGGGCGACACCACCACCCGCGTCAGCCGCGCCGGGTCCAGCAGGCCTTCCTCCTGATCGAAATCCCAGCTGCGGTTCTGCTGCGCCATCAGCCGCCGTTGCAGCCGGTTGGCGAGCTTTGTCACCGCCCCCTGCAACATGATCAGCTGCTGATCCAGATAGCCGCGCAGCCGGTTCAGCTCCTCCGCGTCGCACAGCTCCTCGGCCAGCACCACCTCGTCAAATTCGGTCGTCCAGGGCTGATAGTCAAAATCCGCCGGCAGCTTCGATTCGGGCAGATTCGGCCGCCAGGGCATCATGCCCTCTTCGCCATCATCTGCCATCTCGCTGTCAGACTGGCTGTCGGATTCGACCTCCACCTCGCGCGTCTCGCCGTCCGGTTCCCCGCCTTCGCTTTCTTCGGCACGCGCATCGATGCTGCTGTCGCTGGCCGTCGAATCGGAGTCCTCCTTCTCCTCCTCCTCGCCCTTTTCCTCTTCGCTGCCTTCTTCCTCCGGCGAATCCTCCTTGCCCTCCTCCGGCGCGTCGGGGTCGTCGGCCAGCCCCAGATCATGCAGCACACGGCGGAAGGCGTCAGCATAGGCGCGCTGATCGTCCATCGCATCGCCCAGCGCATCCAGATGTGCGCCGGCCAGCGCTTCGATGCGCTGCCGCACCATCCTCACGCCCGCCGCCGCACTGGCCGGCACCGGCGCACCGGTCAGCCGCTCGCGCACCATCAGGCCAAGCGCGGTTGCCATCGGCACTTCGTCGGGCGTGCGGGCGCGGGCAATCGGATCGGTTTTCATGCGGATATCCAGCATCTGGCCCAGATTGGCCGCCACGCCCGCCATTTCGCGCCCGCCCAGCGCCTCGATACGCGCCTGTTCGGCGGCGTTCAGCATCTCGCGCGGCATCCCCGCGCCCACATCCACCGCGGCATGCAGCCCCGCGTCATGATGGCGGCGGCGCAGCGCGAAACTGTCGGCCCAGCCGCGGCTTTCGGCCGCCTGTTCGGGGGTTAGGCTGCGCGCGGGTTGCGGCACGCGCGCCTGATCGCCATGGCAGGCGGGGCGGTCCGCCGTATAGCTCAGCTCATATTCCGGGCGGCGGCCAAGCGCGCGCATGGCGGCGCCCAGCGCCTGACGGAAATCCTCGATGCGATCTGGTTCGGCCATTCCGCATCTCTAGGAACAGTTGCGCGCCCTGTCATCTCCCGCCTTCCAACAGGGCGGGTGAACCGCTAGCCTTTGCGCCAGGGGAGAGACGGATATGGCGCAGACGGGCACATCCTTGTTCGGAAAAATCGGCCGGCTGCTGCTGTGGCTGCTCTCCATCGTCGCGCTGCTGCTGGCGCTGGCCCTGGCGCTGCTGTGGTGGACCATGCACCAGTCGCGCCCGCTGGCCGATGGCGAGCTGGCCCTGACGGGCCTTTCCGCGCCCGTCACCGTGGAGCGGGACGCCAACGGCGTGCCCACCATCACCGCCGACAACCGGCTCGACCTTGCCCGCGCGCTCGGCTTTCTGCACGCGCAGGAACGGCTGTTCCAGATGGACACGCTGCGCCGGCTGGCCGCCGGCGAACTGTCCGAACTGTCGGGCGAGGCGACACAGAGCATCGACCGCCGCATCCGCATCCACCGATTCCGCGCCCGCGCCCGCGCCATGGTGGCCGCGATGCCGGCGGACGAGAAAGCGCTGCTCGACGCCTATGTGGCCGGTGTGAATGCCGGGCGGCTGAGCCTCGGCGCTGCGCCTTATGAATATCTTATCACCCGCACCAGCCCGAAGCCCTGGACGGCGGAAGACAGCCTGCTCGCGGTCTATGCCATGTATATCGACCTTCAGGCCGCCACCCCGCAGCGGGAGATGGACCGGGCGATTGCCGAAAAGGCCGGCGGCCGGGCACTGGCCGACCTGTTGTTCCCGATGGGCAGCGAGCTGGACGCGCCGATTGATGGCAGCACCCTGCCCTTGCCGGTGATTCCGCCCGCTACGCCCGCCGCGCCCGCCGCCCCAAAGGTGGATGCGGATCTGCGGCTGCCCGAAGTGGTTGGCTCCAACAACTGGGCAGTTGGCGGCGCGCTGACGGCATCGGGCGGCGCGCTGGTGGCGAACGACATGCATCTGGGGCTGAATGTCCCCTCCATCTGGTATCGCGCGCGCATGGTGATGCGCGGCGCCGCGCCGCTGGACCTGACGGGCGTTACGCTGCCGGGCACGCCTTTTCTGATCGCCGGCTCCAACGGCCATGTCGCCTGGGGCTATACCAACAGCTATATCGACACGTCGGACGCGGTGATCGTGGAATGGACCGACGAGCAGGCCGGCCGCTATCGCACGCCATCGGGAGAGGCGGTGGTGCGCCGCATCAACGAGCAGCTGTGCATCCGGCGGGCTTGTGAAGCGCTGCCGGTCGTGGAGACGATCTGGGGGCCGATTGTGGGCAAGGATGCGCTGGGGCGCACGCTGGCCATGCGCTGGATGGCGCATAATGGCGACGCGGTGCGGCTGGGGGCGGCGCTGGCGATGGAACAGGCCGCCGATGTGCCGCAGGCCATCGCCCTCGCCCACAAGGCGGCCATGCCGCAGCAGAATTTCACCGTGGGCGACAGCGCCGGCAATATCGGCTGGACCATCATCGGCCGGGTGCCCAGGCGCATCGGCTTTAACGGACAGGACGCGGTGAGCTTTGCCGACGGCACCAGGCGCTGGGACGGCGACCTTGCACCCGAAGAAACGCCCACCATCATCAACCCGGCCGGCAGCCGCATCTGGACGGCGAACAGCCGGGTGACGGGCGGCGAAATGCACGCGAAACTGGGCGACGGCGGCTATGACAATGGCGCGCGCGCCGGGCGCATCCGCGATCTGCTGCTGGCGCGGCAGCAATTTGCGCCGGCTGATTTCCTGGCCATCCAGCTGGACGACAGGGCCACGCGCAACCGTTTCTGGCAGGCGCTGATGCTGGACGCCTTGCAGAAGGCCAGGGCCGATCCGCGCCTCGCCCGGCTGATCCCGCCGGTGGCGCAATGGGGCGAGCGCGCCGTGCCGCAGGCGACCGGCTACCGCATGATCGACAGGTTCCGCCGCACCATCGTGGAGGATGTGTATAATGGCTATATGGGGAATCCGGCCGCGGGCAGTGCGCGGCGCAGCTATGCCAGCGGCAGTTCGGAAGGCTCCATGCGCCTGCTGCTGCGGGAGCGGCCCGCGCATCTGGTGCCGGGCAACTATAAAAGCTGGGATGCGCTGATCGCCAATGCGCTGGACGTGGTGGCGGATGATGTGGACGAGAAAGCCGGTGGTGATCCGGCCCGCTATCTGTGGGGCGATGTGGGCCAGCATGGGGTGAGCCACCCACTGGCCCGCGCCATCGCCCCCATCGGCTGGCTGGTGAACCCGGAAAACCGCGCCGTGCCGGGGGACCGGCCAACCGTGCGGGCGCAGGCACCGGGCTTTGGCGCCTCCGAACGCTTTGCGGTGACACCGGGACGGGAAGCGGAAGGGCTGTTCCACATGCCCGGCGGCAACAGCGGCAACCCGCTGGCGCCCTGGTATCTGGGCGGGCATGAGGATTGGGTGGAGGGCCGCCCCACCCCGTTCCTGCCGGGCAAAACAGTCTATCGGCTGGTGCTGAAGCCTTAGCACAGGCCCTTGGCGCAGGCCCTTAGCGTAAACCGCCGGAAAGGATGCGGTTGGCGATTGCGGCGACCTCGGCGGAATCCCGATCTTTGTCCCACACGCCAAAGCGCATGCCCAGAAAGACGTTCATGCCCATGATGGCCCAAGCCTCGACCTCGCCCACATCGGCGCGGACCTCGCCCCGGTCTGCGGCGGCGCGCAGCCGGCCCAGGATGCGCTGCACGCTGCTGCCATAATGGCTGCGGTGACTGTCGGGCGCCACGAATTCCGATTCGTCGATGATGCGGTAGATGAGCTGATTGTCGGCCACAAAATCCAGAAAGCCTTCCAGCGCCAGCCGCTCGGCGGCCAGCCCGTCCGCGGCTTCCGCTATGCGCGGGGCGACATGGCTGCCCACCTGGGCGGACAGATCCGCCACCACGGCGCGGAACACATCCTCCTTCGCGGCGAAATAGGTGTAGAAACTGCCCAGCGCAACGCTGGCGCGGCGGGTGATGTCGGTGATGCCGGTAGCGTGAAAGCCGCGCGCACCGAATTCCTGCGCGGCGGCATCCAATATGGCGCGGCGGGTGCGGCGGCCGCGTTCGGTGCGAGGCTGGCCCACCGCCGCACGTTCCGTGCGTGATTCCCCTGCTGCCGCAGCTTTCGTGCGCGGTTCCGGGGCAGGCGCACGCACCGGTTCTTCTGCCGGGCTATCGGCTGTCAGGTGAGGATTCTCGGCCACAGTCGCCACTGTCTCGCACCGAAAGCCGGAGTTCAAGTTGAAAGTTGATTCATGTTTCACTAAACTGACACCAAGCGGCAAAAATGCCACGCAAGCCATAACCTTGGGAGATGATCATGAAATCTGGCCTTTCCACCCTGTCGCTGTCTGCATTGCTGGCGACCAGCCTGCTCGCCGGCGTTCCCGCCATGGCGCAGGATGCGCCCGCTGCGGCGGAAGAAGATAACAGCGGCGACATCATCGTATCCGCCCGCCGCCGCGATGAAACGCTGCTGGAAGTGCCGATCGCGGTTTCCGCCTTCTCCGGCGAGTCGATGGAGCAACAGGGCACACAGAACATCACCGATCTGCAGTATAAGGCGCCGAACCTGACGCTGCAAATCGCGCGCGGCTCCAATTCGACGCTGATCGCCTTCATCCGCGGCGTCGGTCAGCAGGATCCGCTGTGGGGCTTCGAGCCGGGCGTCGGCCTTTATGTGGATGATGTCTATATTGCCCGCCCGCAGGGGGCCGTGCTCGACATTTTCGATGTGGAGCGGGTGGAAGTGCTGCGCGGCCCGCAGGGCACGCTCTATGGCCGCAACACCATCGGCGGTGCGGTGAAATATGTGACGAAGAAGCTGGGCAACGAGTTCGGCGGCAAGGTGAAGGGCAGCTACGGCAGCTATAACCAGATCGACCTTTCCGGCACTATCACCATCCCGCTGGGCGAGCATTTCGCCATCGGCGGCGGCATCGCACTCTACAAGCGCGACGGGTTCGGCAAAAATCTAACCACGGGCGCGGAACATTATAACCGCGACATGTGGGCGGCGCGCCTGTCGGCCGAATATGACGATGGCGACATCTTCATCCGCCTCGCCGGCGACCGGACGGAGGATAGTTCCGAACCCCGCCACGGCTATCGCCTGACAGGCAGCGGCAATCAGCCGGATTTCGCGCCGCTGGATAATTTCTATGACACGCGCGCCGGCATCGGCGACGACAATATGGTGATGAACCAGGGCCTCAGCCTGACGGGTGCCTTCACGCTGAACGACACGCTGACGCTGAAGTCCATCTCTGCCTATCGCGAGGGCGAATCGGATTCGCTCATCGACTTCGACAACACGCCCGGCCCGGTGCTGGACGTGCCGGCCTATTATAAGGACCGCCAGTTCACGCAGGAAGTTCAGCTGCTGGTGGAAGCCGATCGCTTCCAGGGCGTGTTCGGCGCCTTCTATCTCGACGCCAAGGCCGAAGGCGCGTTCGACACGGTGCTGGGCTTTGCTAACCTGACCACGCTGACCTCCGGATCGGTGACGACCAAGTCCATCGCCTTCTTCGCGGACGGGTCGTTTGACCTGACCGAGGAGCTGAAAATCTCCGCCGGCCTGCGCTGGACGAAAGACGACAAGACCGGCACGGTTTTCCGGCAGAATTTCACCGGAATCCGCTCGCCATTGTTCGGGAATCCGAATGCAGTGCCGGGGCTTATCCGCTCTGACTATGTGAATGACCGGAGCTTTGAGAAGCTGACGCCGCGGGTTTCGATCAGCTATCAGCCGACGCGGGATCTGAATATCTATGCGAGCTGGGGCCGGGGGTTCAAATCGGGCGGCTTCGACATGCGCGGCGACGTGGTGCTGACGCCGACGACCGTCAACGGCTATGAGCCGGAGACGATCGACAGCTATGAAATCGGCTTCAAGGGTGCGTTCCTGGACCGCAGGCTGATGCTGAATATCGCGGCTTTCTATTCCGATTATCGTGACCAGCAGGTAACGGTGCAGGTGCCGAACGTGTCCGGCGGTATCGCCAGCTTTGTGGATAATGCCGGCAAGGCGACCATCAAGGGCCTGGAAATCGAAGCCATTGCGCGGCCGACGGACAACCTCAGCTTCAACCTCATGCTGGGCTATACAGACGCCAAATATAAGGAATTCCTGACCTATATCGCCGGCGGCACCACGCCTGTCGATGTGGCAGACCAGCGGGTGTTCCAGAATACGCCCAAATGGGTGGCCAATGTGTCGGGCACATGGTCCATCCCCGTGGGGGGTGGCTCGCTGAACCTGACACCGGCGCTGTCTTTGCGCGATGCCTATAGCCAGTTCGAAATTCCGACCGCGCTGCTGGATCAGCCGAGCTTCATTCTGGTGGATGCGTCGGCCAGCTGGACGGCACCGGGCGATGCCTTCAGCCTTTCGGTTCACGGCCGCAACCTGACGGACGAACGCTATCGCATCGGGGGCTATAACTTCCCCGGCGCGCTGTTCGGCGACAGCATCATCGGCTTCTATGGCCCGCCGCGCACCTTCACGGTAACGGCCGCCTATCGCTTCTGAGGCGATACAGAGTCAGGGTAATGAAAAAGGGGGCCGTCGCGCCCCCTTTTTTGCGTCCGTTTCCGCTGCATCCTTCTGTGCTGCCTATTGATTTTGCCGTGGCGGGCTGTGCAACTGCCGGGCATGTCGCGCGATCTGCTGATGGGGGGCTTTGGGCTGCTGCTGCTGGCGCTGCTGGTGGCCGGATTCCGGCTTTGGCGGCTGCGCGGCGAGCTGCGCGCGGCAGAGGCGCGGCATGAAGCGGCGCGGCAGGCCTTGCTGGCGGAAGCCCGCAGCGACGCGCTGACCGGGCTTGCCAACCGACGGGCCTTTCTGGAGGCGCTGGCGCGCGAAATGGCGCGGGCCACACGCGAAAAGGGCAGCCTGTCGGTGCTGCTGCTGGATGTGGATCATTTCAAATCGATCAATGATGCCCATGGCCATGCCGCCGGCGACCGGCTGCTGCGGGCGCTCGCGGCGGCGGCGCTGGCCGCGGTTCGGCGGATGGACATGGTGGCGCGCATAGGCGGAGAGGAATTTGCCATATTGTTGCCGGGCGCAACACTGGCACTGGCCATGCCGGCAGCGGAGCGGTTGCGGCGGGCCCTGGCGACAGCACGCGGCAGCGCAACCGATCCGACGGCGACGGTTTCGGTGGGCGTCGCCGCGATGGCGGAAGGCGACACACCGGATACCCTGCTGGACCGGGCTGACCGGGCACTTTATCGGGCAAAAAATGGCGGGCGGAATCGGGTTATTATGGGGTGATGGCGGGCTTTTCGATGCCGCGCATTTTTTCGGCAGAGCGCCACAGTGGCGAATGGCAAGCTTCGCGCGGGACAGATCGGTCAACCCGCCCTATCCTGACGTTCCTGCGCGACCGCCTCGCCCCGCTCGACGACCCGCGCAGCATAAGCGAGGCGCTCCGCGGCAAGGACCTCGGCGATCTCCGGAAATATTGCGTCGGCGATTGGCGCATCATCGCCGACCTCGACTATGGCGTAATGCTGATTAGCGTCATCCGCCTCGGAAATCGGCGGGAGATTTACAGGCGATAAATGGTTGGAGAGTGGTTCGGATTATAACGGTCTGGCGCCAGGGCTTAGTTATCCGGATTGTTTTGGTGCGCGTGAGGCATGATTGGGCGACTCGCCGGACACGCTGCTCTATTGGGCTGGCCGGGCGCTCTATCGGGCAGGAAATGGCGGGCGGAATCGCTTTTTTGCGGGGTGTATTTTCCATCATCTGGCCGATAATTTATGGTAATCGAGCGGAGACATATCATATGACCATTGCTCCTTCTGCGCCGCGCCGCGCCATGGACATCGCGCCGCGGGTGAAGCCCTCCAACTATCCGCCGCATTTTGCCGAACGCGTTGCCGGCCGGGTCAAGCGTCAGTTGGGCGATGCCTTTGGGCTGTCGCGCTTCGGGGTGAACCTCACGATATTGCCGCCGGGCGTGCAGTCAGCCCTGCTGCATCGCCACACAGAGCAGGAGGAGTTTATCTACATCCTCTCCGGTCATCCCACACTGCGCACCGATACGGACGAGGTTCGGCTGGAGCCGGGGATGTGCGTGGGATTTCCGGCCAATGGTGCCGCCCATCAGCTGATCAACCAGACCGGGGCGGACGTCCACTATCTTGAAGTGGGTGACCGGAATATTACCGACCAGGGCGAATATCCCGAGGATGATCTGGCCTACCGCTGGTCCGAAGGCGGCTGGCGCTTCACCCGCAAGGACGGAACCCCCTGGTGAGCGAAGTGGTGAGCGAAGTGCCACGAACCGTTCGGCTCAACCCTGTGGATTCGGCGGCCTTCGCTTAGCATCGCGCATCTATTTATGGGGGTGATCGGGGACAGGGAATTCCCCTACCCCCTCACACCGCCGCTAGAGCGCCGGGGTGAAGAGACAGCAAATGCCTTCCAGCGGGAGGCCCTTCCATCTTCTGCCCTGGCCCCCTCAGCGCGCGATCGCGATCGCCACTTCGCTCACCCAGCCTTTGGTTCCCATTTCGTCTTCCACCTCCCAGAAGCCGGCCTCTTTGTTGCCGGTGGGGTAGAGCATGGCGCCGGCGTCGAGCGTTTTCAGCACCTTGGCCTTGGTAGAGGGGCTGGCGAACAGGCGCCCGGCATTTTTCATGGTGACGGCGCGTTCGGCCTGCTGCCCGCCGATGGCTTCGGTGAGGCCGCCCAGATCGTTCACCAGTTTCGTATAGGCATCGAGGTAAGCCAGCGCGACCACCTGGCCGATTTCGGTATTGTCATAGCCGCTGGCGCCGCCGGCGGCGAGGCCGCCGCCCGAGAAGAGGCCACCGCCACCACCCCAGCCGAGGTCGGACTTTTTTGACTGACCTTCGGCGACGAATTCTTCCGATGATTTGTTATTGACGACGTTCAGAATGACGTTGGCCGAGCGTTTCTTGATGTTGATGCCGCCGACAAGACCGCCGAGGCCGCCGGGGATGAAGCCGCCCACCAGACCGCCGATATTCAGCCCGCCCTTATTATTGTTGCTGGAGACGATGTCGGGGATCAGCGTGAAATCCGCTTCTACCATCTGGCCCTTGCCGATGGTGCCGCCCTTGCGGGTTTCGCCGGACGCGGCGAGCGAGCGTTCGGTCTGCATGGCGGCCATGCCGCGGTTGCTGCGGTTCACCAGCCGGAAGCATTTGGATTTCTGCACATAGACGCGGATCAGCGATTCGGGCGAGCTGAGGCCCAGTTCGGTCCACCAGCGGTTGGTGTTTTCCGGCGAGGCCAAGGCAATGGTGCCGATCGGTTTTGCGCAGACCGGAAGCTCCGCCACCTTTGCCGCGCGGGTCTTTTCGGCCTCCTGCCCGGCCTTGGATTTGATCTGGGCCGCCGCCGGCGTTGTCGCCATCAGCATCACCACGACCGCGGCTGCCGCCGTTCCCCATATACTCGGTTTCATCAAATCGCCCTCCTATCGCGAAATTTAGCCTGAACCTCGAAATGCCCCATCTTCAAAATGGCCCGGTGCCACTGTGGCAAAGCGCTGGCAAGCTTTCAACTGGCTTGCGCCTTGCTGCGCGGCGGTGCCATGGTCGGCCGCTCAGCCTGCCGCCGTCAGCCGCGCCAGCTGGTCGTCGCTCAGCGTCAGTCCGGCAGCGGCAAGCAGGTCTGCCACCTGCGCCGGACGGCTGGCGCTGGCGATCGGCGCGGTGATGCCCGGCTGCGCCTTCAGCCAGGCAAGGGCGATGGCGGCAAGGCTGGCCCCTGTTTCCGCCGCAATCCCGTCCATCGCCGCCAGCATCGCCGGCCCTTTGCCGTCCATATAGGCCTTCGCCCCGCCGGAGCGCACGCCGGAGAGATCGGCGGCCGTCCGGTACTTGCCGGTCAGATAGCCGTTCGCCAGGCCATAATAGGGCACAACCCCGATAGTCTCGGCCAGCGCCAGGCGCTGTAGCGGGCCTTCATAATCGTCGCGCTTCAGCAGATGATATTCCGGCTGCAGGGCCGTGAAGCGCGCCCAGCCATTCTGATCGCTGATCGCCAGCGCTTCGGCCAGCCGCGACGCGCTATAGTTGGAGGCGCCGATGGCCCTGACCTTGCCCGTCTTCACCAGCCGGTCCAGCGCCTCCAGCGTTTCCGCGAGCGGCGTATCCGGATCGTCGCGGTGGGCGAAATAAAGATCGATCACATCGGTCTGCAACCGCTTCAAAGACGCCTCTGCGGCGGCGGCGATCCGGGTGCCCTTCAGGCCGCTGCCGCCCTCGCCGTCGAGCATCCCCACCTTGGTTGCGATGATGATGTCGTGCCGCTTGCCGCTGCGCTTCAGCCATTCGCCGATAATCGTCTCGGATTCGCCGCCGACGTTGCCGGGCGCGAAGGCCGAATAGACATCGGCGGTATCGATGAAATTGCCGCCGCCGGCGACATAGGTGTCGAGGATGGCATGGCTCGTCGGCGCGTCTGCCGTCCAGCCGAAGACATTGCCCCCCAGCATGATCGGCACCACCGACAAGCCGCTCGAACCCAGTGCCCGAAATTCCATCTGACCATCTCCGCTATCGAAAGCTACCCCCGCCGCATAGCCGAGGCGGAAGCAGGATGCACGCCCCATACCCCTGCCCGTCGGATCGTCCCGCGCCGGATCGTCCCGCGCCGGATCGTCCCGCGCCGGCATCTGCTCCCCGAACCGGCACCCACGCAGCGCACCTCATTCCCAATGCCTGGAGCCATATTACTGCATATTGGAAATGCTCGCCCTTCTCCTGTTTGAAAGTTGCCATTGGCAAGATCGGCGAGCGAGGCATATCGATCACCCGCCACGCGTCTATCGGTTGCCCGCATAATCTATATACTGTCCGCGGAATTCCTGTCCCCGGAATTTCCGGGAATTCCGACAGACTGTTTGCCTCTCAGCCTTGCATCATCTAGCGGTGCAAAGCATGAATGCCGTGCAGCCAGCCTTTGAATTCTCTCGATTGCCGCAGCGTGGTTTTGTTGAAGAAATTAAAGAGTTCACGTTCAATGGCAATCGCACGATTGCCGAGCTGCGTGACGGCGTTCCCTACCTAATCAACGAGTTTTGGACAGCCAAACAGCGCGATGCACACCCCTTGCATGAGGTGAGCTACCGGGCTTGTTTCAAGCCCCAGCTTCCAGCGTTCTTTATCGAACGGATGACGGCCCCGGGCGAAAAGATTTACGATCCATTCATGGGGAGAGGAACGACGCCAGTTCAGGCGGCGCTTATGGGGCGATATCCTGTAGCGAACGATATCAATCCGTTGAGCCGCATCTTGTGCAGGCCTCGGTTGAACACTCCGAAATTGGCAGAAATCTACGCCCGTTTGGGGGCATTAAATCTGTCAGGGGATATTCAGGGGCATGAGGATCTTCTTGCCTTTTATCATCCCGACACCTTGTCCGAAATCGTGGGCCTTCGGCAATATCTGATCGAGCAGGACAACAACGGAAAGATCGACGCAGTTGACGACTGGATAAGAATGGTGGCGATCAATCGGCTCACAGGTCATTCGCCAGGGTTCTTTTCGGTCTACTCATTGCCTCCAAATCAAGCTGTTACGGTCGAGCGCCAGCTTCGCATCAACGAGCAGCGGAACCAGGTGCCCCCAAAGCGCGATGTGAAAAAGCTGATTGCGAAAAAATCGCGCAGCTTGCTCAAAGAGGGCGGGCTACGCACGCAAGGCGATCTTTTCGTTGGCACATCCGACCATACGCCAGTAATCGAAACAGGCAGCATATCGCTGGTTGTCACGTCGCCCCCGTTTCTTGACATCGTTCAATATGCCTCCGACAATTGGCTGCGCTGTTGGTTTGCAGGCATCCATACGTCAGACGTCAACATTGCAATGCATCGAAAGGTTGAGGGCTGGCAGGCATTTACGCGTGACACATTGCGCGAACTTTCCCGTGTTGTCAGACCAGGTGGGCATATCGCTTATGAGGTCGGGGAAGTGCGGGGAGGAAAGGTAGAGCTTGATCGGATCGTGCTCGACGCAGCCCATGGCCTGCCTGTAAGACCTCTCGCGGTGCTGATCAACGATCAAGAGTTCACGAAAACGGCGAATTGCTGGGGCGTAAGCAACAACATTTCTGGAACAAACACAAATAGAATCGTGATACTGGAGAGGATAGATGGATGACAAACAACGTGCAGAGCTGCTTGAGGCAGCTTTGGCGAAACTTCTCCAGCCTCTCAAAAATATTCCATTCTCGACCGTCGTTCGATCGATATCAGGTTATTCTATTACACCCGTAGACCGCAATGATCCTGCTGATACTGCGCTGATCGAAAAACTTTCGGAGGCTGCCCGACTTTGTGGTGAAGCTGTGCGACAGAAGCCCATCCTTCGGCCAAGGCCTAACGAAGTCGGAAACGATATCGAGCCATATGTTATGCACGCTGTGGCCGCCGCAGGCCTGCGTTGTGAACGTCCTACGACCGCAGGCGGCCAGCTAAAGGCGACGGGATACCCTGACATTCTCGTATATGATGATGCAGGCCGCCCTGCATATCTGGAATGCAAAAGTTATAGTTCTGACACCGCAAACACCACTATGAGGTCATTTTACCTTTCTCCATCCGATGATTTCAAGGTTTGTCATGAAACCAGACACTTGTTGATGGCATTTGAAATGCAAGCAAGAGCAACGCCTAATTCGAGAAATTCAGAATATACCGCAGTTGCGTTCAAACTGGTCGATCTTCATGATCTTTTATGCGACGTGAAGTATGAATTTCATTCAGACAATCGCCGCCTTTATACGGGTAATATGGTGCTGGCTTCGGGTAGGGTTTAATTCCGGGGACAGTTTATGAAATCGTTCCATGCCTATGGCCCCATGGGTCTGGCTTGTTCAGGTGCCGGTGGGTGTAGGTGCGTGAGTGGGCTTCACCGCTTTGTCTGGTGCGGGATGGGATTGGCCGGGGTGCAGGATGGCTGATGCTGGTGGCGTCGCCAAGGGGTGCCGGCAGGGGGGTAAGGCCGCGTTCTTTTGGTATGTGCTTCATGCTGTTTTGTGTTGCTCTTTGCGGCGGACCCCACCTCCGGCCCCTCCCCTGAAAGCGCAGCTCAAGCGAAGCGTGAACGGGAGGGGAGCGTTATGCCTGCCATAGGGGGGGTGGCGCGCGCCGGCCGCCTGCCCCTCCCCTGTCTCTTTCTATTCGGTGCCGGGGGGCGCTGGGGGGGTGGGGGAAGCAGGGCGTTCCTGGTGGCGGATGCGGATGTCTTCGGCGCGTTTGCGCCATTCGGCGGTGCGGGCTTCCACTTCGGCGCGGCCTCTGGTGGCGTCCTGGGCAAAGGCGCGGCGGTCTTCGACCGAGACTTTCTGCAGGGCGGCCAGCAGGGCGGCCTGGCGTTTGGCATGTTGCGCGTCCACCAGCCGCCGTTCGGCTTCCATGGCGCGGCGCAGGGCGGCAACATCCAGCCGTTCGGCGGCAACCTGGGCGTTGATGGCGTCGCGCGCGTCGCGCAGGGCCTGACGATCGGCCTTGTTATAGGCCTGCATGGCCTCCGACAGGATTTTGCGGCCTTCGGGCGTCATGGAGCCAAACATGGGGCCGTGCCGATAGACCTTCATCATGGGGGGCGCGGGCGGAACGGGCGGCGCGGATTGCGCGAAGGCCGGGGTGGCCAGCAGCAGGGCAGCCAAAGGGGCGATGGGCTTCACAGCAGATATTCCTCTTCGGTCGTCGGTGTGTAGAGCATGGCGAAGCTGGCGCTCGAATCCGAGGCCGTGCCTGCCGTGGCATCCGGTTCGGGCGCGGGGCTGAGCAGCAGCATCCCCAGCGCCAGCGACGCCGCAAGCGCGCCCCCTGCCCCCACCATCCACCAGCGGCGCGGCATTCCGCCGGCCGCCGACGGCATCGCGGGCAGCGCGTCGGCATGTCTGATAATACGCGCGATGGCGGCATCATCCCCCGCCTGCCACCCGGCCCAGGCGCTGAGCGCCGCATTGAGTTTATTGTCGTCCATTACCCGTTCACCTCGGTCATCAGTGCGGCCAACTGGCCTTTCATCACGGTTCGCGCCCGGCCCAGCAGGCCCTCCACGGCCTTTTCGCTGGTTTCGAGTGTCTCGGCGATCTCCGCCATGCTCAATCCTTCGCCATGGAACAGCAGCAGGGCAGCGCGCTGGCGGGCGGGGAGCACGGCGGCCGCGGCCTGCACCCGCCGGCCGATATCGGCGCCTTCGGCCAGCCGGTCCGGCCCGGCGGCGCTGTCGGCCACTTCCATGGCCTCATCCAGCGCGGTGGCTGGTCTCAGCCGGCGTTTGCTGTCCAGCGCGGCGTTCATCAGCACGCGGCGCCACCAGCCGGCGAAACTGCCGCGTGCGGGGTCGAAGCGGTGGCCGTCGCGCCACAGCCGCGTCATCGCATCCTGCACGCAATCCTCCGCGGCCGCATGATCGCCCAGCACATGGATGGCCATGGCCAGCGACGGGCGGGCGAGATCGCGCGCCAGATGGGCAAAGGCCATACGGTCCCCCGCTGCGGCCCGCATGAGCAGCAGGGCGCGCGGATCCTCGGCAATACGGGCTTCGGTCAAAGGGGCGGTCCTGGAGTGCATGGCCTGTTCATGGACCATACGCGCATGGACGGGCCAATCCCTCGCTAGAACTCCACGTCTATCCGGGCCGGGTTGCCATGGACTTCCCAATGCTGGCCTTTCAGCAGCAGTGCTTCGAAATCGGCGACGCGGCTGCTGAGGATTTTCTGATCCTGGGCGACGATGGATTCATCAAAGCTGCGCACCGGATCGCAATAGAGCACGCCCAGCGCCACCGGGAATTCCGGGAAGGGCATTTCCACCAGCATGGCGGCGACCGCCTTGTTGGTTTCATCATGAACGATGACCTGCGAGACGTCGCCGTCCACCACGTCCACCACTTCCAGCCGCAATGTTTCGCGGTTCAGCTTCAGGCCCTTTGTGCCGGCGGCGAACAGCATCGGCTTGCCATGGTCCAGCCAGATCTGGGTTTGCGGGGCGGATTTCTTTTCGGTGAACTGATCGAACACGCCGTCATTATAAACCACGCAATTCTGATAGATTTCAACAAAGCTGGCACCCTTGTTGTAATAGGCGCGCTTCAACACTTCGGGCATCTGCTTTTGCGCCGTGTCGATGGTGCGCGCGATGAAGCGGGCGCCGGCACCCAGCGCAAAGGCACAGGGCGCGGCGGGGCGTTCGAGCGAGCCGCCGGGGCTGGAGGGCGAGCGGGTGCCGGTGCGCGACGTGGGCGAATATTGGCCCTTGGTCAGCCCGTAAATCTCGTTGTTGAACAGCAGCACCTGCACATCCAGGTTGCGGCGCAGCAAATGGAGCATATGGTTGCCGCCGATGGAGAGGCCATCGCCATCGCCGGTGATGATCCACACGTCCAGTTCGGGGTTGGCCAGCTTCACGCCGGTGGCCACCGCCGGCGCGCGGCCGTGGATGGTGTGGAAGCCATAGGTTTCCATATAATAAGGGAAGCGGCTGGAGCAGCCGATGCCGGAGATGAACACGGTGTTTTCCGGCCGTGCGCCCAGTTCCGGCATGGTGCGCTGCACCGCCTTAAGGATGGCATAGTCGCCACAGCCGGGGCACCAGCGGACTTCCTGATCGGTGGCCCAATCGTCCGGCCTGGTGGTGGGGGCGATCTTGGTGATCTCGTTCATTGGTTCAGCATCCCCATGATGGCTGCCTCGATCTCGGCGATACGGAAGGGCTGGCCCGATACTTTGTTGAGCGGTCTGGCATCGACCAGATATTGGTCGCGCAGCAGGGTTTTCAGCTGGCCGGTATTCATTTCCGGCACCAATATGCGCGCATAGCCTTTCAGCAGCGCGCCCAGATTGGCGGGCAGCGGCCAGATGTGGCGGATATGGACATGGGCAACATCATGGCCCTTCGCGCGCACCAGCTCCACCGCCTGACGGATGGGGCCATAGGTGGAACCCCAGCCGACGACGACCAGCGGGCCGCTTTGGGGGCCGACTTCCACCGCCTGATGCGGGATAGAGCGGTCGATATTGTCAATCTTGGCCTTGCGCGTGTCGGTCATCCGCTGGTGATTTTCGGCGGAATAATCAATATTGCCGGTGTCATAGCCCTTTTCGATGCCGCCGATGCGGTGCATCAGGCCGGGCGTGCCGGGCTTCGCCCACACACGCTTCAGCGATTCCGCATCGCGCATGAAAGGGTTGAATTTTGTGCCTTCGGCCGGCGGGGTTGCGTGGAAGCTGACGGGGAATGGCGCGTGATCGCTGACATTGGGCACCTTCCAGGGCTCGGCGGCGTTGGCGATATAGCCGTCGGTCAACAGCATCACCGGCGTCATATATTCAAGCGCGATGCGGCAGGCCTCGATCGCCACATCGAAGCAATCGGATGGCGATCGCGCGGCGATGACCGGCATCGGCGCGTCGCCGTTGCGGCCATAGACGGCCTGATAGAGATCGGACTGTTCGGTTTTGGTGGGAAGGCCGGTGGATGGCCCGCCGCGCTGCGAGTTGATGATGACGAGCGGCAGCTCGGTGACGACGGCAAGGCCCATGGCTTCGGTTTTGAGCGCGATGCCGGGGCCGGACGAGGAGGTGACGGCGAGGCGGCCGGCATAGGCGGCGCCGATGGCGGCGCAGATGGCGGCGATCTCATCCTCGGCCTGGAAGGTGGTGACGTCGAATTCACGCAGCCGGGCGAGGCTGTGCAGGATCGCGGACGCCGGCGTGATCGGGTAGCCGCCGAAGAACAGCGGCAGGCCGGAAAGTTTGGCACCGGCGACAAGGCCGAGCGACAGCGCATCCGCACCCGTGACGGTGCGGTAGATGCCGGGCGTGACCTCCGCGGGCTCCAGGCGGAACTGTTTCAGCGGGCCGGCGAGCTCGGCGGTTTCGCCAAAGGCGTGGCCGGCGTTCAGCGCCGCGATATTCGCGTCCTGCAGCAGCTGATCATTGGCGAACTTGCCCTTCAGCCATTGGATAATCGGCGCGCGCGGGCGGCCGAACATCCAGAGCGCCAGGCCCAGCGTCCACATATTCTTGCAGCGCAGTGCATCCTTGTTGCCAAGGCCGAAGGGTTTCACCGCTTCCAGCGTCTGGCGCGAGATGTCCAGCGAGAGGAGTTGCCAGGCGCCGAGGCTGTCGTCCTCCAGCGGGTTGGCGGCGTAATGCGCCTTTTTCAGGTTGCGCTCGCCGAATTCGCCGCTGTCGGCGATGATGAGGCCGCCCTTGCGCAGCGAGGAAAGATTGACCTTCAGCGCGGCAGGGTTCATCGCGATCAGCACGTCGGGCGCGTCGCCGGCGGTATCAATGCGGTTGGAGCCGAAATTGATCTGAAAGGCCGACACGCCGAACAGCGTGCCCTGCGGCGCGCGGATTTCGGCGGGGAAATCGGGGAAGGTGGCGAGATCATTGCCGGCCAAGGCGGTGGACAAGGTGAACTGGCCGCCGGTAAGCTGCATGCCGTCGCCGCTGTCGCCCGCGAATCGGACGACGACATTTTCCGGGGTGGCAATGCCGGTGGAAGTGTCGATTTCGTCCGCTATGCTTTTCGTGGCGGTTGCCATCTTGGGGCTGGTCCTCGCTGATTGTCGGTCTGCGCGTCTCTAAGCCTGCCTGTCACAAAGCCCAAGCATAAAAATGTCAGGGGCCGCATAGCTGAGCATGCTTGCGGCATGGCGGTTGCCGGCTTTGGGCGGCGTGAAAAAGGCGTCCGGCCTGTGTTGCAAAGCGGCAAAGGGCACATTATAGGCCGCCCTCCGCATGGTTCTTCCTCGGTAGCTCAGCGGTAGAGCATCCGACTGTTAATCGGACGGTCGTAGGTTCGAATCCTACCCGGGGAGCCAATTCGGAACGAAACTGCGAACGCCGTGCGCCGCCGTTTCCACTCCATCGTTTCCTCCAGACTCCACAAGCGTCTGGAGGAGCTTTGGCTTCGATCCCCCGATCCGAATTTCATCGTCTCCGACGTCCACCCGCTGTTTAGAGCATCGAGCTTTTAATCTGCACCATCACCGGCTGCTTAGGCTCAGGACCCATTAAAGGG
>DITZ01000029.1 GCA_002422985.1 Sphingomonadales bacterium UBA6171 | reverse complement strand
GCTGCCCGCGCAACTGCGCCGAGGCAACGATCAAGGACTTCGGCATCATCTGCGTGGACAGCGGCTATGAACTGCATGTCGGCGGCAATGGCGGCATCCATGTCCGCGTGACCGACCTGTTGTGCAAGGTGGCGACCGAGGCGGAGGCGATCGAATATTGCGCCGCCTTCATCCAGCTTTACCGCGAAGAAGCGCGCTACCTCGAACGCACCGCCCCCTGGATCGAGCGCGTCGGTCTCGCCTATCTGAAGGCGCGGCTGACCGGGGACGAGGCCGGCCGGCTGGCGCTGGCGGCAGGCTTCTTCCATTCCCAGCAGTTCATGCAGGACGATCCCTGGGCGAAGCGCGCCAACGGGGCCGAACGCGAGCTGCATGCGCCAATGGCGCGTTTCACGCCGCTGGATGCGGCGGAATTTTCCAGGAAGGAGGAAGTGGCATGATCGGCGACTGGCTCGACATCGGCTGGGTGGATGAAATCCCGCTGCGTGGCGCACGCACGGTGAAGGTGGATGGCGGCGACGATATCGCCGTTTTCCGCACCGGCGACGGCAGGATATTCGCGCTGCGCGACCGCTGCCCGCACAAGCATGGCCGGCTCTCGCAGGGCATTGTGCATGGCGGCGCGGTCGCCTGCCCGCTGCACAACTGGCGCATCTCGCTCTCCACCGGCGAGGCGCTGGGGGAGGACAAGGGCTGCACGCCAACGGTGCCGGTGAAAGTGGAGGGCGGCCGCGTGCTGATCTGCCGCGCCACCACGCTTGCAGCCGCCGCCTGAGATGGCACCCATCCGCACCACCTGCCCTTATTGCGGCGTCGGCTGTGGCATCATGGCGACGATCGAGGGTGAGCGCATGGTGCGGATCGCGGGCGACACGGCCCACCCGGCCAATAGCGGGCGGCTGTGCTCCAAGGGCACGCATCTGGGCCAGACGGTGGGGCTGGAGGGCCGGCTCCTCCACCCGATGATTGGCGACAAGCGCACGACCTGGGACAAGGCGCTCGCTATGGTCGCCCAACGCTTCGGCAAGACGATTGCGGATCATGGCCCCAACAGCGTCGCTTTCTATGTCTCCGGCCAGCTGCTGANNCCAACAAGCTGATGAAGGGTTTCATCGGCTCCGCCAATATCGACACCAATTCAAGGCTTTGCATGTCGAGTGCGGTGGCCGGCCATATGCGCGCTTTCGGCGAGGATGTGGTGCCGGCGGACTATGCCGACCTCGACGCCGCCGATCTTATCCTGCTCATCGGTTCCAACACCGCCTGGTGCCACCCCATCATCTATCAGCGCATCCGCGCGCGGATGGAGGCGGGGGCCAGGCTGGTGGTGATCGACCCGCGCCGCACCGAAACGGCAGACGAAGCCGATCTGCACCTGCCGATCCGCGCCGGCACCGACATTGCGCTGATGAACGGCCTCCTCATGTGGTGCCGCGATGCCGGGGCCATCGACGAGGCGTTTCTGGCGGCGCATGTCACCACGCCGGACGGTTTCTGGGACAAGCTGGCCGACGGCAGTGACCTCTGGTCTGTCGCGCGCACCTGCGATGTGCCGGCCGCCGATCTGCGCCGCTTCTTCGAGCTGTTCGTCTCCACCCCGCGCACCGTCACCATGTTCAGCCAGGGCGTGAACCAGTCGCTGGCCGGCACCGATCAGGTGAACGCCATCCTCAACCTGCATCTGGCCACGGGCCGCATCGGCAAGCCCGGCGCGCAGCCCTTTTCCATCACCGGCCAGCCCAATGCGATGGGCGGCCGGGAAGTTGGCGGGCTGGCCTCCACGCTGGCTTCGCATATGGATTTCGCGCCCGAAAACCGCGATCGGGTGCAGCGTTTCTGGGGGTCGCCCACCATCGCGGAAAAGCCCGGCCTGAAGGCGGTGGACCTGTTCCGCGCAATCGGCGAAGGCCGGGTGAAGGCGCTGTGGGTGATGGCGACCAACCCGGCGGTGTCGCTACCGCGCGCCGGTTTTGTGCGCGAGGCGCTGGCGAAGCTCGATTTCTTTGTCGTTTCCGAAAACGTGATCGGCAACGACACCGTGCGCGCGAACGCGCATGTGCTGCTGCCGGCCGCTGCCTGGGGCGAGAAGGACGGCACGGTGACCAACTCCGAGCGCNNCCGGCCGTCTCCATGCCCGATGCCGGCCGGGTGCGCGAAGCGCTCGCCGCCTGCCCCTTCCTCGTCGTGTCCGACGTGATGGAGGAGACGGATACCGGTGCGTTCGCCCATGTGCGCCTGCCGGCGGCGGCCTGGGGAGAGAAGGACGGCACCGTCACCAATTCGGAGCGGATGGTGAGCCGCCAGCGCGCCATCTTCCCGCCGCCCGCCGAGGTGAAGCCCGACTGGTGGATCATCAAGGAAGTGGCGCAGCACATGGGCCACCGCACGGCATTTTCCTATGACCGGCCGGCGGAAATCTGGCGCGAACATTGCCGTCTTTCCACCTATCAGAATGACGGCACGCGGATCTTCACGCTGCCGGGTGCGGGCGCGGGTGGCAATCATGGCTATGATGCGATGGAGCCGTTCCAATGGGGCATACGGCCTTTTGCCGACGGGCATTTCCCCACCCCCGATGGCCGGGCGCGGCTGGTGCCCGTGGCGCAGACTCCCGTTGCCGCGCCGCTGAAGCGCTGGCCGTTCACCCTTAACACCGGCCGCTATCGCGATCAGTGGCATACCATGTCACGCACCGGCCTGGCACCCAGGCTGGCGCGTCACCGGGAGGAACCGCTGGTGGAAGTGCACCCCGCCGATATGGCCGCGATGGGGTTGACGGACGGTGGGCTGGCGCGCGTGGCGACACCGCAGGGCGACAGCCTGTTCCGCGTGAAGGCGACCGACGCGCAGCGGGCTGGCGAACTGTTCACCCCGATCCACTGGACCGACCGCACGTCGAGCGGCGGCCGCACCGGGCTGCTGCCGCGCCCGCTGGCCGACCCGATTTCCGGCCAGCCGGGCTTCAAGGCGACGCCGGCCGCCATTGCGCCCGTCTCCACCGAATGGCGGGGCTTCCTGCTGCTGGTGAAGGAGGCCGCAACCCGGCCCAACTGCCTGTGGGCGACCCGCGTGGCCGTGCCCAACGGCAGCCTGTGGGAACTGGCCGGCGATGGGCCGATTACCGCGCTGGAAAAGCTGCTGCCCACGGGCGAGCGGCTGGAAGCGCTGGACAAGGCGCGCGGCACCAGCCGCATCGCCATCCTGCGCGCGGGCCGGGTGGCGGCCGTGCTGTTCGTGACGCGTGACGGCGAACTGCCGACGCGGGACTGGCTGGTGGAGCAACTCTCGGCAGACGAGGCCTCCCCAACGCTGCTGGCGGGCCGGGCGCCCGGCGCGCGCCCGGATCGCGGCGCGGTGGTGTGCGCCTGCTTCGATGTGGGGCTGAACAGCATAATGGCCGCCATCCGCGAACAGCATCTAACCGACATCGCCGCCATCGGCGCGGCGCTGGGTGCCGGAACCAACTGCGGCTCGTGCCGCCCGGCGCTGGCGAAAATCCTGACCGAACGCTCCAAGGAGAGCATCGATGCCGCCTGAGCCCATCACTCCCGGCAGCGCCATCACCCCCGGCAGTGTCTGGCTGGTCGGTGCCGGGCCGGGTGATCCCGATCTCCTCACCCGCCGCGCCGCGCGGCTGATAGCGGCGGCTGACATCATCTTCCATGACGCGCTGGTGGGCGAGGGCGTGCTGGCGCTGGTGCCCGATGGCGTGGAACTGGTGAGCGTCGGCAAACGCTCCGGCCGCCATTCGAAGGATCAGGCGGGCATCGACCAGCTGCTGGTGGCCGCCGCGCTCGCCGGCCGCCATGTGGTGCGGCTGAAGGGCGGCGATCCCTCCATCTTCGGCCGTTCGGCCGAGGAAATCGCCGCCTTGCAGGCGCATGGCATCACCGTCAACATCTGCCCCGGCATCACGGCAGCCAGTGCGGCGGCGGCTGCCGGCCGCGTCTCGCTCACCCTGCGCGGCCGATCGCGCAGCATCACCATGGTGACGGCGCACGCCCGCGCCGGCGAGCCGCTCGACCTCGACTGGTCCGCGCTTGCCCGGCCGCAGGCGACCATCGCCATCTATATGGGCCGCGCCGCCGCCGGCGCGGTGGCGGCGCAGCTGATGGCCGGCGGCCTGGCGGCCGATACGCCGGTGATGGTGGCGGTGGATGTGTCGCTGCCGGGCGAGCGGCTGGTGCGCGGGCGCCTGTCCGCGCTCTCCTTCCTGGTGGAGACGGTCAGCGACGACCGGCCCACCCTGCTGCTGATTGGCGAGGCAACCGCGCCGGTAACTGGGCCGGTTACCGCATCAGCTTCCTTGCAACCCGGCTATTCCTTCACGAAAACCTCGTTGAAATGCGTTTCCGCACCGATGCCGCGTGTTGGCTTGAAGCCGGCTTCGGCGAAGATGCCGTAAACTTCCTCGGCGGTGGAGCCTGACCGGCGGAGATTTTCCGGGTCGATCTCCACCACCACCCGCTTCACCTCGGCGCGCGCAATCAGCGGCCGGATGGAGCGGATGACCTGCGCCTCATGCCCCTCCACGTCGATCTTGATGAGGGTCGGCCGGCCAACCAGCAGCGGGTCCAGCAGGTGCAGCAGGTCTGATCCGTTCAGCGTGACGACCGAGGTTGCGCCCGTATCGCTGAGGTGCGCGACGCCGGTATGGCCGGCCGAGCCGCTGTCGAAAGAGGCGACCCCGGTGCCTTCGCTGATCGCCGCCGCCATCGGCAGCACCGGCTGGCAGCCGTTGCGCCTGATATTGGCGATAAGGTCCGAAAACACCGGCAATGATGGCTCGAAGGCGATAACCATGCCCTTGCGGCCCACATGCTGGCTGGCCGTCAGCGTGAACAGCCCGCAATTGGCACCGATGTCGATGAAACAGTCGCCCGGCCCCAGCCGGCGCACCTCCTCGTAAACGTCGCGATAATCCTTGGCGAGCGCGCCGGTGATGCAGAATCTGTTGGTGGCGTCCCCGGCACGGACCCGCAGTTCCGGGCCATAGACGGATTTCATGAAGTGGCCGTTCATCAGCTTGAACAGCAGCCGCTCCAGCCGCCACTTGCCGGGATGCGACGGAGTACGGATATACCAGTTGGCGAGGTTTTCGAACATAAGCACCCTTCCGTCCGGGGCGCCTCGGCTCGGCGTCTGTCGGGGCGACAGCGCGTCCGCCGCCCCTTGAAAGCCTTCGCTTTGCCCCTGGCAGCGGATGTAGCCCAGCCATTGTCGATTCGCCTAACAGGGATTGCGGATGTTGCTGCATTGCACCGGCAGCGCCAGCACCAATGTGCCGAACGGCTCCCCCACCTTCACGGCAATCACCTCGGCATGATGGACCGCGGCGAGCACGGCGGGGAACAGCAGCAGCCCCATCAGGATCGCCATCAGCGGGGCCGATACCGCACCGCCCCGGAAGATGATGGCAATCCAGGCGGCCAGCGGCGCGGCCCAGCTCCAGAAAGGCGCGGTGCGGGTGATGTCGAGCGGACGGGTGATGGCTCTCAAGCGGCGGCCTTGTGCCGATTGGCAAGCGATCGGGTGGCGTCCAGCAGCCAGGCCAGCGCTGCGCCTTCCAGATGCGGCGCATGGGCATCGCGCACACGGGCGTGATAGGCGTCCAGCCAGGCGATTTCCGGCGCCGTCATCAGCGCCGGCTCCACCAGCCGCAGATCAATCGGCGCCAGCGTCACGGTTTCGAAGGCCAGCATGGGCTCCAGGTCGCCGGGCCGGCGATCCTCCTGCACGATCACCAGATTTTCGATGCGGATGCCATATTCGCCGGCCTTGTAGAAACCCGGCTCGTTCGACAGCAGCATGCCGGGCACCAGCGGCACCTCGATGCCGGGCGCGGAAGCCGCCGCCGCGATGCGCTGCGGGCCTTCATGCACGCCCAGATAATGGCCGACGCCATGGCCGGTGCCATGGGCATAATCCAGCCCGGCCGACCAGAGGAACTGCCGCGCCAATATGTCGAGCTGCCCGCCCCGCGTGCCGCGCGGGAAGCGGGCGGTGGCGAGCGCGATATGCCCCTTCAGCACGCGGGTGAAGCGATCCCGCATTTCGGCCGATGGCGTGCCAAAGGCGACGGTGCGGGTGATGTCGGTGGTGCCATCGGGATATTGCCCGCCGCTGTCGATCAGATAGAGGCTGTTGCCGGCGAACGGCGCGTTCGATTCCGGCGTGGAGCGATAGTGCGGCGCCGCGCCGTTCGGGCCGAAGGCTGAAATACTGTCGAAGCTCAGATCCTTCAGCATGTTGGATTCGCGGCGGAAGCCTTCCAGCCGGGCCTCGGCTTCCAGCTCATCCTTGGGCGGATTGGCGTCCAGGCTGTGCAGGAAGCGCGACACCGCCAGCCCGTCGCGTACATGCGCGGCGCGGATGCCGTCCTGCTCCACCCGATTTTTCGCGGCCTTGGGGGCGACGGCCGGATCGGGCGCCTCCACGATGGTCGCGCCGGATTTTGCCAGATGATCGAAGATCGCCGCCACGCACCAGGCCGGGTCCAGCATCACCACCCCGGTCAGCGTCTCCAGCGCCGCGCTGAAATCGCCATAGGGGCGCACGCCCACATCCGGCCCCAGATGCGCGGCCACTTCGGCGCTGATCTTCGCGGGATCGGTAAAGAGGGTGGCGCTGCCATCCGCCTTCACCAGCGCAAAGGCCCGCACCACCGGCGTTCGCGGCACATCGGCCCCGCGAATGTTGAAGGTCCAGGCGATGGAATCAAGCGCGGACAGGATCAGCCAGTCCGCGCCATGCGCCCGCATCGCCGCCGCCAGCCCGGCGCGCTTTTCACGGGCCGCCATGCCGCTGAATGTATCCGCCAGCATTTCGGCCGGTGCGGTGGACGGCGCGGGCTTGTCGGTCCAGATGGCGTCGATGGGGTTCTGGCGCACGGCCACCAGCGTTCCGCCACTGGCCGCCAGCGCCGCCGCCGCGCCACGCACAAAGGCGCGGGTAGCAAGCCAGGGGTCATAGCCGATGCGTGCGCCGGCCGGGGCTTCCTCCGCCAGCCAGCTGGCGGGCGATTCCGCCGGCACCGGGCGAAAGGCATAGATGCCGCCGTCCACCTGCTGCCGCACCTGCAATGTATAGCGGCCATCGGTGAACATCGCCGCCCGGTCGCTCAGCACAACGGCCGATCCGGCGCTGCCTTCAAAGCCGGTCAGCCATTCCAGCCGCCGGGCATAGGTGCCGACATATTCGGACATATGCTCGTCGGTCAGCGGCACGATGAAGCCGTCGAGCGACTGTTGGGCAAGCTGCGCGCGCAGCGCGGCGATTCGGGCGCGATGGGTGGTCATTCAGGCAGGGTAGGGAATCCTGCCGGTGCTGGCCAGTCTTGCGCGGCGATCGCCAGCACCTGAAACAGTCGCCCCATGGCGCCGACCGCGCTCAGCCGCACCCGCGCCGCCTCGATTTCGGCGCGCGCGGGGATGGAGGCCAGTGTTTTCAGCGCCGTACTGCGCGCCGTCAGCCCGATGGCATCCAGGAAACCGCCCTGCGCCACGGGGCCGAATATCCGCGCATGCGGGGCCGCTGCTGCTGCCATGGCGCTGAAATCGACATGGGCGGAAATATCCGCCTCGCCCAGCGTTTGCAGCACATCGGCGAACTGCCCGTGCCGGATGGCCTGCAATGTGTCGCCCAAAGCCGGGCCGCCATAGCCATAATCGATGAACAGCGCCGCGCCGCCCTGCGCGCCGATCCGCCGGGCCACGCCCGCCACCAGCGCTTCGGCGGCGAAATTCCGTTCATGCACGCTGCCGGGCGGGGCATCGCGGATCGCTTCGGGAATGAAGCGCACATTGGCGGACAGATCGCTGTCCCAGCCGCCCGCCCCCACCCGGCGCAGCGCCCAGCCATCGGCGGTGCGCTCGAACTGCGTCAATGGCTGCGCGTCCAGAAATTCGTTCGCCACCAGCAGCATCGGCCGGTCATCGGGCAGGCTGCCGGTGCCGTCATGCCAGACGGCCCCCGGCAGCCGCTCGGCCTGAAGGCCGCGCAGCCGCACCGACCGCTCCACCAGATGCAGTTCGGCCGCCGCCATCAGCCCAGGGGCCGCGCGGCCGATGGCGCGCAACGCATCGGCCATCAGCGTGCCGCGCCCCGGTCCCAGCTCCACCAGCGCCACCCTGTCCGGCGATCCGGCGCGCTGCCAGATGTCCGCCAGCCACAGGCCGATCAGCTCGCCGAACATCTGCGAAATCTCCGGTGCCGTCACGAAATCGCCCGCCGGTCCGAAAGGCTCGTGCGTGGCATAATAATGGTCTGCCGCCATCGCCATCGCACGGGCGAGCGGCAGCGGGCCATGGTCGGCGATGGCCCTGGCTATGCTGGCCAGCATCAGCGTTCAGCGGCTTGCGGGCGCTTCCCCAGCGTGGCCAGCAGCCACAGGCCAAAGGCGATCATCGGCAGCGTCAGCAGCTGCCCCATGGAAAGCCCGAAGGCCAGCAGCCCCAGCTGCGCGTCGGGTGCGCGGAGAAACTCCACGAAAAAGCGCGACAGGCCATAGCCCAGGATGAACAGCCCGCCCAGCATCCCCGGATAGAGCCGCGCCCGGCTGGCCCAGAACAGGAAGTTCAGGACGATCAGCAGCAGCAGCCCCTCCAGCGCCGCCTGATAGAGGGTGGAGGGATGGCGCGGTTCCGGCCCGGCGGCGGGGAAGATGATCCCCCAGCTGCCATCGGTTGGCCGGCCCCACAATTCCCCATTCACGAAATTCGCCAGCCGCCCCAGCATCAGCCCGATCGGCGTGACGACCGCGACATAATCGAGAATCCTGAGCGCCGACAGCCCCTTGGCCCGCGCATACAGCATGATGGCGAGGATTACCCCCAGCAGCCCGCCATGGAAGGACATGCCGCCCTCCCACAGGCGGAACACCGCCAGCGGGTCGCCCAGGAATTTCGCCGGATCATAGAAGATTACATAGGCGAATCGCCCGCCCATTATCACGCCCAGTGTGCACCAGGTGACAAGGTCATCGACATGCGCCGCGGTCATCGGGCTGCCCGGCCGCCGCGTCATCCGCATCAGCAGGAACCAGCCGATTAAAATGCCAAGGATATAGGCAAGGCTGTACCAGCGGAAATCGAGGGGGCCGAGGCTGAGGGCTACGGGATCAAACCCCAGGCTCTCCCATTCGACAGGTGGCTGAAACAACGGCATGTCTGGTTTCATTAAAGGCTGTGGAGAACGGCGCAAGTGCGCCAGCCGTGGGAGAGGGTCTGTGGACGAGGAACTGGAGGGTTTTCGCAGGGATACGGCCGCATGGCTGGAGGCGAACTGCCCGGCGGCGATGCGCCAGCCCGTCGAATCGGAACGCGATGTCTGCTGGGGCGGCCGCAAGGCCCGCTTCAGCTCCGACGATCAGCGCCTGTGGCTGGAGCGTATGGCCGACCGGGGCTGGACCGTGCCCGAATGGCCGAAAATATATGGCGGTGGCGGGCTGTCGCGCGACGAGCATAAAATCCTGCAACAGGAAATGCGCCGCCTCGGCTGCCGCCCGCCGCTCTCCAGCTTCGGCATCTGGATGCTGGGCCCGGCGCTGCTGAAATATGGCAATGAAGCGCAGAAGCTGGACCATCTGCCCAAGATCGCGCGCGGCGAGATTCGCTGGTGCCAGGGCTATTCCGAACCGGGCGCCGGCTCCGACCTCGCGTCGCTGCGCACCTCCGCCATCCTGCAGGCCGATGGCTGCTTTCTGGTCAACGGCGAAAAGGTCTGGACCAGCTATGCCGACAAGGCGGACTGGATTTTCTGCCTCGTCCGCACCGATCCGGCGGCGGCCAAGCATCTGGGCATCAGCTTCCTGCTGTTCGACATGGCCAGCCCCGGCGTCTCCACCAGCCCGATCAGGCTGATCTCCGGCTACAGTCCCTTCTGCCAGACCTTCTTCGACAATGTGCGGGTTCCGCAGGAGAATCTTGTCGGCGCGCCGGGCAAGGGCTGGGACATCGCCAAATATCTGCTCACCCACGAGCGCGAGATGATCGGCGGCATGGACATGGCCTCTGCCGGCCGGGATTCCATGCACCAGCTGGCGAAAACGGCCATCGGCACCGACAGCGAGGGCAGGCTGAACGACAGCCTGCTGCGCGCCGATATTGCCCGCCATGAAATGAACGCGCTCGCCTTTGCGCTGACCCTGGAGCGGGTGAAGGACGAAGCCAGGGCCGGGCAGGGCGTGGGCGCGCTCTCCTCCATGCTGAAATATTATGGCACGGAGCTGAACAAGGAGCGGCAGGAACTGCTGATGAGCTTCGCCGGCAGCGACAGCCTGATGTGGGAGGGGCCGGACAGCCATGATGGCGACATGGCGAAAAGCTGGCTCCGGTCCCGCGCCAACAGCATCGAGGGCGGCACGTCGGAAGTGCAGCTCAACATCATCGCCAAGCGCGTCCTCCAGCTTCCGGGAGCCTGAGATCATGGCATTGGTCCTGAATGATGAACAGCGGATGGTGAAGGATTCCGCCGATGGTTTCTTCGCCGAACATGCCCCCGTCGCGCAGTTGCGCAAATTGCGCGACAGCAACAGCGCCGACGGGTTCGACCGCGCGCTGTGGGCGAAAATGGCCGACATGGGCTTTACGGGCGTTGCCATCCCCGAAAGCCATGGCGGCACCGGCCTCGGCATGGTTGCCGCCGGGCTGATACAGGAAGCCATCGGCCGCAACCTCTCGCTCTCGCCCTTTCTCTCCTCCGCCATCGTGGCGGCCACCGCCATCACGCGCGGCGGCAGCCCCGAACAAAAGGCCGCACTGCTGCCGCAGATGGCCGCCGCCAGCCGCATCGTCGCTTTGGCCGCAGACGAGCGCCCGCGCCACGCACCGGCCCATGTCGAAACGCGCGCCGAGGCTTCGGGCAACGGCTTCCGCCTGACGGGCGCCAAGCGCTTCGTGCTCGACGGCCATGTCGCAGACCGGCTGATCGTGTCGGCCCGCACATCGGGCGAGGCCGGCGACACCGATGGCATCACCCTGTTCCTGGTGGATCCGAACGCCGCCGGCGTCAGCATCGAACGCCGGCGGATGGTGGACAGCCGCAATGTCGCCGCCATCACTTTTGACGATGTGCAGGTGGACGGTGCCGACATGCTTGGCGCGCCCGGTGAAGGCCATGCCATTCTGGAGGCCGCGCTCGATGCCGGCCGCGCCTGCCTTGCCGCCGAAATGCTGGGCGTGTCGGCGCAAAGCTTTGACAGCACGGTCGATTATCTCAGGAGCCGCGAGCAGTTCGGCCGGAAGATCGGCAGCTTTCAGGCGCTGCAACACCGCGCCGCCCATCTGTTCTGCGAGGTGGAGCTGGCGCGTTCCGCCACGCTGAAGGCCTTGACCGCACTGGATGAAGGCAGTGATCGCGCCGCTTTCTATGTCAGCCTCGCCAAGGCCAAGGCCGGCGACGTCGCCAAACTCGCCACCAACGAAGCGGTGCAGATGCACGGCGGCATCGGCATGACCGACGAATTCGACATCGGCTTTTACATGAAGCGCGCCCGCGCGGCGGGCGAAACCTTCGGCGACAGCGCCTTCCACGGCGACCGGATGGCCCGAATGATGCGCTATTGAAGCGAAGTGCAACGGCGCTATCCTGCGCCAGACGGATCGACGGAAAAACGGACGACTGGGAGAGATAATGCTGACCGAAACCGACAAGGCGCTGGATGCCGCCGTAGATGCCATCATTGCGCCGGGCAGCCAGCTTGCCATGAGCCGCGCCACCATCCGCGGCGTGGAATTACCGGTGTTCGAACATGCCCCGCCATCATTGCGCGAGCTGCTCGCCATGTTCCTGCCGGCGCATGCCGGCAAGGAGTTCATCGTCTATAATGACGAACGCTTCACCTTCGCCGACATAGAGAAGCAGGCGGGCAAGGTCGCGGCCATGCTGCAATCCCGCTTCGGCATCGCCAAGGGGGATCGTGTGGCGATCGCCATGCGCAACTATCCCGAATGGGCCGCCCTCTTCATCGGTGCCATCATGGTGGGTGCCATCGTCGTCCCTATGAACGCCTGGTGGAAGGCGGAGGAGCTGGCCTATGGCCTCGCCGATTCCGGCACGCGGCTGGCCTTTGTCGATGAAGAACGGCTGCGCCGGGTGAAGGAAATCCCCGGTCTCTCCATCGCCCTTGTCGCCGTCCGCACCAGCCATGCCGTCAGCGCCCAGTTGGGTGCCGTGCTGCTGGAGGATGCGCTCGGCGAAGCCGCGGACAAGCCCTGGTATATGCCGCCGATCTACCCCGAAGATGATGCGACCATCATGTATACATCGGGCTCAACCGGCGCTCCCAAGGGCGCGGTCAGCACCCATCGCGGCATCGTGTCGGGCACGCTCACCTATCTGGTGCAGGGGCTGGGCATGTTGCAGCTTGCCGCGAAATCCGGCGTGACGCTGCCGGCACAGCAGGTGATGCTGCTGAACGTGCCGCTGTTCCACATCACCGGCCTGGTGCCGGTGCTGCTCGTCTCCTTCGCCATCGGCCGCAAGCTCGTCATCATGCACCGCTGGGACGCCGGCGAGGCGCTGCGGCTGATGGAGACGGAACGCTGCACCTATTTCGTCGGCGTGCCCACCATGAGCCTCGAACTGATGCAGCACCCGGATCGGGACCGCTACGACCTCTCCACCCTCATCGACATCGCCGCTGGCGGCGCGCCCCGCCCGGCCGACCATGTGGCGCGGCTGATGCAGGCCTTTCCCGGCAAATATCCCGCCATCGGCTATGGCCTTACGGAAACCAATGGCGTGGGTGCCGGCAATGTGAAGGATAATTACCGGCTGAAACCCGCCTCCACCGGCCGGCCATCGCGACCCATGGTGGAAATCATGGTGGCCGGTGACGATGGTGCGCCGCTGCCGCAGGGCGAAGTGGGCGAGGTGTGCATCCGTGCCGCCGCCAATGTGCGCGGCTATTGGAACAAGCCCGATGCGACCGCCGCCGCCTTCACGCCGGACGGCTGGTTCCGCAGCGGCGATCTCGGCAGGTTTGACGAGGACGGCTATCTTTTCATCGTGGACCGCAAGAAGGACATCATCATTCGCGGCGGCGAAAANNTCATTCGCGGCGGGGAGAATATCTCGGCGGTGGAGGTGGAGGCCGCGATCTACACCCACCCGGCGATTGCCGAAGCCAGCGTGTTCGGCCTGCCCGATGACCGGCTGGGCGAGATCGTCGGTGCCGTCGTCTATGCCAAGCCTGGGGAGCATATCGAGGGCGAGGCGGTCATCCAGTTCGTCAGCCGCGACCTCGCCACCTATAAGGTGCCCGCCCGCGTCTGGGTCTCCACCGAGCCGCTGCCCAAGCTCGGCTCCGCCAAAATCGACAAGATGAGCTTGCGCTCCCATTATCGGGCGGTCCATCTGGGCCGATCATGAACGATACGGCATCGGCGCAAACAGGCTGGACGGCAAGGCGGGCGGGCGTGGCAGACGCGCCCGCCATTCGCGCGCTGTTCTGCCGTTCCTTCACCGCCACTTTCGGCCTTCTCTATCCGGCGCAAACGCTGGCCGATTTTCTGGAGGGCTGCTCCACCCAGCGTTTCGCTGCCGATCTGGCGCTGCCGGACACAGCCTGTCTGCTGGCCGAACGCGATGGCCGGCTCATCGGCTATTGCATGCTGGGGGATTATGATCTGCAACCCGTGGGCGACGAGAGCTGGTGGGTGCTGCGGATGCTCTATCTCGACGAGGAAGCCAAAGGCACCGGCATCGCGCAGGCGCTGATGGACTGGGCCATCGGCGAGGCGCGCGAGCGCCGCTATGGCGCGCTCTACCTCACCGTCTATATCGACAATCACCGCGCCCGCCGCTTCTATGATCGCAACGGCTGGGTCGAAGTCGGCCGCTATGCCTTTGCGGTGGGCGACCAGGTGGATGATGACCGCATCATGAAATATATCCTGTGATCACCAGCGTCACCTGCGGACTGCCCGCCCGCCATGCCTTCCTCGGCCGCACCGGCGGCGTCTCCACCGGTCTTTTCACCAGCCTGAACGTCGGCCTTGGTTCATCCGATGATCCGGCAGCGGTCGTCGAAAACCGTCGCCGCGCGGCGCATCTGGTGGCGCCCGGCACCCGGCTCGTCACACTGCATCAGCTGCATTCGGCCATCGCCGTGGAAGCCGGTGAATGGGCAGACGACGCCCGCCCGCAGGCCGACGCCCTCGTCACCAATCGCCCCGATCTCGTGCTTGGAATCCTCACCGCCGATTGCGCGCCCG
>DITZ01000041.1 GCA_002422985.1 Sphingomonadales bacterium UBA6171 | reverse complement strand
TCGGGTTCATGCCGGCCGCAACCGACTTCAGGCCTTCGCGCACGATGGCCTGCGCCAGAACCGTGGCGGTCGTGGTGCCGTCGCCGGCGACGTCGTTGGTCTTGGAAGCGACTTCACGGACCATTTGCGCACCAATATTCTGGTACTTGTCCTTCAGTTCGATTTCCTTGGCGACCGTCACCCCGTCCTTGGTGATGCGCGGCGCGCCGAAGCTCTTTTCGATAACCACGTTGCGGCCCTTCGGCCCCAGCGTCACCTTCACCGCGTCGGCGAGGATGTCCACACCCTGCAGGATGCGCTCGCGGGCTTCACGCCCGAATTTCACTTCCTTGGCTGCCATGTTGCAATCCCTTCCATTTCGTCATCCCCGAAAAACGGGGATCCAGTAGCTGCAAGAAAAGCGCGAAAATCAGGCGAGAACGCCCAGAATATCGCTTTCCTTCATGATGATAAGGTCTTCGCCATCAAGCTTGACCTCGGTGCCGGACCATTTGCCGAACAGGATTTTATCGCCAACCCTGACGTCCATTTCGATACGGTCGCCATCTTCGTCCTTGGTGCCCTTGCCCACGGCAATCACCAGGCCCTCTTGCGGCTTTTCCTTGGCGGAATCCGGAATGATGATGCCGCCAGCCGTCTTTTCTTCGGCCTCAACGCGGCGAACCAGCACGCGATCGTGCAGCGGAGTGAAGGTCATTAGTGGTCCCTCTTGTCGCTTCTGAGTTGATTGGCCGGCCAACCACCCAAAGGCGGCTGCCGGAAATTAGCACTCAGTGATGCCGAGTGCTAACGCAATGGCAGATAGGGTCGCCGGCCATCAGGGTCAAGGCGTGCGCGCCGATGAAATTTCCATGACGCCGGCCCGCTTCGCTTCTGCGCATCGCCCCATTGCCAGCCCGCCGCACCGGTCTTAGGACTTCTCCCGGCCAGGTGCGCTCGGACACCATAAGGGGGCGTGGTTGGGAGACGTATTTCTTTCCTATAAATCAGAGGACCGTCTGCGGGCCAAACGGCTGGTCCGCGCCCTGGAGACGTCCGGCATCACGGTCTGGTGGGATCAGAATCTGGGCGTCGGCGAAGCCTGGCGGCACGAGCTGGGGGAGCGGCTGGACAAGGCCAGCTGCGTCATCGTGCTGTGGAGCCGCATGTCCGTCGGCCCCGCCGGCGGCTTCGTGCAGGATGAAGCCGCCCGCGCCGCCCGCCACGGCACCTACCTCCCCGTCCTGATGGAGCCGGTCGAAATGCCGCTCGGCTTCGGCTCGGTGCAGGCGCTGTCGCTCGTCGGCTGGCAGGGCAATGCCGCCGCCCCCGCCTTCCAGGCGCTGCTGGCAAAGGTCCGCGCGCTGGCCGGCTCCCCGCACCAGGCCCATGCCGCCCCGCCCGCCCCTGGTCTCAACCGCCGGCTGCTGCTGGCCGGCGGCGGCCTTCTCGCGCTCGCCGGCGGCACCTGGGTCATCGCCCCGCGCCTGCGGTCCGCCCTCAACGTCGGCACCGCGCCCGAAAGCGACCCGGTAACGCTCGCCGTCCTCCCCTTCGACGCGCTCTCCACCGACGATTCCGCCGATTTCCTCGCCGTCGGCCTCGCAGAGGAACTGCGCAGCGCGCTCGCCCGCTCCGGCGTCATCCAGGTCGCCGCCCGCACCTCCTCCAACAGCTTCGCCGGCTCCGATCTCGCGCTTTCCGAAATCGCCCGCAGGCTCGGCGTGGATTGGATATTGGACGGCTCCGTCCGCGTCGCCGGCCAGGATGTGCGGGTCTCGGCCGCGCTCGCCAACGCCGGCACCGGCCTTGAAACCTGGTCCGAAAATTATGACCGCACGATGGACGATCTGCTGGACATGCAGCAGAGCATCGCCACCGCCGTCGCCACCGCGCTCGTCGGCACGCTCGGCCCCGAATCCGCCGCCGCCACCGCGCGCCGGCCCACCCAAAGCGCGCCGGCCTTCGAAGCCTATCTGCGCGGCCGCAAGCTGCTCGATCTCGCCACCAGCGCCGCAACAGACGCGGAAGCCCTCGCCCAGTTCGACCGCGCCATCGCGCTCGATCCGCTGTTCGCCGGTGCCCATGCCGCCCGCGCCCGCAGCCTGCAAGCGCTGGCCAACGCCAGCCAGACGCTCGCCGAACAGCAAAGCCGCCACAACGCAGCACTCGCCGCCGCCCGCCGCGCCGTCGATCTCGATCCCTCGCTGGCAGAGGCGCAATCAACGCTCGGCTATGTCCAGATGTATGGCGAGCTGAACTTCCCCGCCGCCCGCCTCTCGTTCGAACGCGCGCATGAACTGGCGCCAACAGATGCCGACATCCTCATCCGCTATGGCCTGTTCCACGCCCGCGCCGGCTCCATGGAAACCGGCATTTCCGCGCTGGCCGAAGCCACCAGGCGCGACCCGTACAACCCGCGCGCCTTCCGCGCCCATGCGCTCGGCCTGCTCGCCGCGCGGCAGCATCAGCAATCCATCGCCGAAATGCGCAAGGGCCTGGCGCTGAACCCGGCGCTCAGCGCCGCCAGCGCCACCATCGGCGACAATCTCATCCAGTTGAAGGACCTCCCCGCCGCACTGGCCGCCTACCGGACCGAGCCGCAGGATTTCAGCCGCCTCACCGGCCTCGCCATCGCGTACCACCTTGCCGGCAATCGCGCGGCGGCCGGGGAAGCCTTCGCCGCGCTGCGCACCTCCGGCGACGCGGTCGCCTATCAGCAGGCGCAGGTGCTCGCCCAATGGGGCCGCACCGACGATTCGATCGCCATGCTGGAACGCGCCGCAACCCTGCGCGACGCCGGCCTGCCGCTGCTCCGAAACGACCCCTTTCTCGATCCGCTGCGCAATGATCAACGCTTCCGGGCGCTGCTCACGCGCCTGAAATTTGTATGACTGTTGCGAAAATCCGCAAATTCCGTAACACTCCCCTCTCCGACCAACAGGAGGCCTTTACATGACCAAATTGATCGCGACTCTCTCCACCATTTCGTTGCTGGCGCTGGCCGCCTGCGACAAGCCGAAAACCGAAGAAGCCGCCCCGGCCGAAGTGCCGGCGGTCGAAACCGCACCAGCCGTCGAAGCCGCACCGATTGATCCGGCCGCACCGCCGGCAGACGCCGCAGCACCGATCGATCCCGCTGCCGACGCCACCGCAGCCCCCGCCGATCCGGGTGGAGCGATGGCCGGCAACGACAAGGCCGCCGCCCAGTAACAGGCCGGCCTTTTCCGGCTGAACCGAAACCCGCCGGCGGCAACACCGGCGGGTTTCTCTCTGCCCGCCGCCAGGATCGCCTTTCGCCCTATCGCCCCATCACGTCTGCCACCCAGCGCGCATGTTCACCATCGATGCGGCTGAAGCGCGTTTCGATGGCAATCCATTTCTCGCCGCCGCCGCACACCCGCTCGCCCGTGGGCCGGCGACTCGAAATGCCCAGCAGCACCGGCCCGCGCGGCCGCATCAGCACCAGCGGCCCGCCACTGTCGCCCTTGCAGATATCGCCGCCCTGCCGCCCGCCCGCGCACAGATGCGTCGGCAACTGCCCCTCGCCGGTGCACGGCCGCACATCCAGCTCCACCACCTGCAACAGCGGCTCCGCCCGGGCGCGAATGGCCGAATTCCCCGCCTGCGCCCGCACAAAGCCCAGATCCTCCCGCTCATATACTTCCTCATTGCTGGCCAGCCCCCAGCCAGCGGCGATAACCGCCCGCCCATAAGCCACCGCGCCATCCTTGCCGGGGTCATACAGCGCGATCACCTTGTCCGTCACCGGCCGCGCCAGCCGCACCAGCGCGATGTCATGCGTCAGTTCCATTGCCCGCGCGCCCTGCGGCACAGCGCCCCCCACGGTCGGGCATCCGGGGCAGGCCACATAGCCCGGATGCAGGAACAGCCCGTCCGCCCGCACCGGCACCACCATTTCGCCCGCGCCGCCGCCCTCGATCGAAACCGTCCCCAGCCGCACCGCAAATTCCGTCGCCGGATAGGGTTTCACCGTCCCGTCCGCCGACACTTTGGCATGGGTGGGGAAAAAACAATGCGCCGCCGTCAACACCCAGTCCGGCGCAATCAATGATCCGCCGCAGCGATGCGCCCGCTGCCAGTGCGGCACTGTGGCAGACCGTCCCGCCGCCGGCGGTGGTTCGATCCAGAAAATCTGCACCTGAAACGGCAGTTCGCCCCGCACCGCATCGCGCCCCTTGATGATGCGCCCGCCATCGTCCGCCATGGCTGTGGCGGCCTCCGGCTCCGCGCTCGTCGTCACCGGCTGCTGCGCCATCCCCGGCGCCGCCAGCCCCAGCAGCGTCGCCGCCAGCCCTAACAGCGTCGCCGCCAGCCCCAAACGCGCCACCCCCGGCAGCATCCCCGCCAATCCGATTCTCATCGCTCGCCCTCCATCGCCGGCTCGATCCGCACCTGCATCGTCACCACATCAAAATCGCCCGACGGCAACGCATCCGCCGCCCTTGTGCCCCGCCCGGCCGCGCACAGCAGCTTCGCCAGCGGATGCACCTCCGTGCAGCCGGTGCTGCGCGGCAGGCTGCCCTGCTCCAGCGGCCCGGCGTTAAGCGCCGTCTCGCTCAATATCAGCACCAGCCGGAAATCGCCCGGCCGCGCCGCCCGCACCGCCTCCCCCACATGAAAAAAACCGTCAGCCGCCAGCGCGTCCGAGGCACTGCCCGGCGGATAAAGCCGGTTAATCCCATATTGCGGCGTCACCTCAAACAGATAGGGATAAAGCCGCTTCCCCGCCCGATTCTCGATCAGCAGCCGAAACCGCGCCCCCGCCCGCACCGCCGGCCCCTGCGCATCATCCACGCCGCGCAGCACCCGGCAATCCGCGCAGCCGTCTTCTGTCAGCGCCAGCACGCCAAAACGGCTGCCGCCGGGCTTGTGCGGCAGCGTCAAGAGCGCCGTCGCATTGGCCACCCGCCGCAGCGCTTCGGCGATCCGCACTTCATCATCGGCAGCGGCAATCCGGCTCAGATCCGCGATCCGCGCACCATCGGCCCCGCGCAGCTCCAGCCGGCCGTCCTGCCCCTTTGCCACCACAAAATCCGCCGGGCCATCGCGCACTTCCACCACCGAAAGCCCGTCAAGCGCATCGCCGGGCAGCACCCCTTCAAAGCGCACCGAAACCGGCCGCTCGTCCACCCCGCGCGCCACTTCCACCAGGCTCACCGCCCCGCCCGCCGCCAGTCCCGGCGGCAGCGCATTGCCCGCCGCCAGTCCCGGCGGCAGCCTGTTACCCGCCGCCAGTCCCGGCGGCACTGGCCGCAACCGCGCGGCCTGCGCCGTCGCCTCCACCACCCGCGCCAGCCCCAGCGGCTTTGTCCCGGCCAGCGCATCCGCCGCACTGCCATGCACACGAAAAACCGATCCCGGCCGCACACCCGACAACAGCCCGTCATAGATCAGCAGGTCATCCGCCCGCACTTCCGCGCTCAGCAGTCGCGCGTCACTTCCCCCACCGCGCCCCAGAAAGGGCGTGATGGCAAGCGGCCCCTCCCCCACCGGCGTCTGCCCCGTCACCCGCGCCCGCACCGCATGCATGATCTCGCCATAGGTCGCCGCCGGATTGGCCGCCGCCTCTTGCGTCAGCGCCAGGCTGAACTGCCCGTGCCGTCCGCCTTCCCCATCACGCTCCAGCGCCTTCTGCCCGTCCAGCGCCGCGGCCAGATGAATGGGCACCACGCGCGACACGCCCGGCGGCGGCACCCGCGGCCGCCACGCATCCGCATCCGCCGCGCTGGCCGGTGCCGGTTCCACCCAGCGGGATTGAACGCCGGCGCTGCGCGTCGCCGTCCCGGAATTGCAGCTGTCAAAGATGGTCAGCACGCGCACGCCATGCGCTGCCGCCTCGTCTATCCGCGCCTTCAGCACCGTGTCGAGAATATCGTCCACCAGATCGCCGTCGGCGCGTTTGGTCCGGCTGTCGGCGGCCACCAGCGTCGAATGCCGCCCCGAACTCTGCGTGCCATCCGCCGAAAATCCGCTGCGCGCACCATGGCCGGCAAAATAGAACAGCAGCTGATCCCCCGGCGCCGACGCCTTCACCAGCGCATCGAACCGCGCCAATATATTCGCCCGCGTGGCGCAGGCGTTCAGCAGCGCCACGCTTTTTTCCCCGCCTGCCTCGCACGCCGCGCCCGCCGGCAGCGGGTCCAGCGCCAGGCCATGGGCCGCCTTCAGGCTGGCATGCACCAGCCGCACATCATTCACCGCACCCTTCAGATCGGCATCCACTTCCGGCGCATAATCATCAATCCCCACCAGCAGCGCGCGCGTCACCGGCCCGGCGCAAAGCGGCGATGCCAACAGCGGCAGCAAAGCGGCCAGCCAGCGCTTCACGGCTGCGGCCGTACCGCAAGCGGGCTATAGTCCGCCGCAAAATCAAACAGCTTGGGCGTCTGCCGCGCCACTTGCGGCCCGGCCCATTCCACCACCATCCCCGGCCCGTCCAGCGGGTCCGCTAGCGCCGGCGCATCCATCGCCGGCAGCCGCGCAACGGCATAGGCCATCAGTTCGTCCAGCGTCACCAGCCCGTCCGCGTCCGCATCCGCCCTGCCGCCCCGCGCGCCCTCCACCACCAGCGCGTAGGTCAGCAGCCCATGGCCCATGCGCCTGTCCTCCATCGCATATTGATCGGGCGCAGAAGCCGATAATATGCGGATGCCCTTGTCATAGGCGAGCTGCCCCAGCCCCGCGTCCCCCATCGGCCCCGGCTTGAAGCCGCCCGACTGCACACTCGCCGCCGAATGGCAGGCATCGATAATCAGATGAATGGCCCCCGCGTCCACCGGCATCAGCCAGCGCGCCAGATCCTCCGCACTGATCATCGTGCCGCCGTCCGGCAGGTCGCCCGCCGTCCGCACATCAGACGGCACCAGCGAAAAACGCCCCCTGGCATCGGTATAGCCGTGCCCCGAAAAGCTGATAACCACAATATCATCGGGCGTTGCCGCCTTCAGTTGGACAAAGGCCGCCGCAATCTTCGCCCGTGTCGCCGGGTCCGCCGCCGTCCCCTCCACCCGCATCGGCACCACCGCCATCGGCCGCGGCTCCTGCGGGTGCACAAAGGCATGCGCAAACACTTCCGCCATCGCCCGCGCATCCGCCACCGCATAGCGCAGCGGCCGAAACGTCCCGCCCGGATAGGCATCCACCCCAATGGAAAGCAGCAACAGCCGCCGTGGCCGCGCGGGCCTGGCGTCTGCCGGCAGCGCCAATTCCGTCGCCACCTCCTCCCCCCGCATCCGATCCTCGTTAAAGGCATAGGCCGAGAATCGCAGCGGCGCGTCACGCGGCCCGGTCGGCAGCCGCACCCCCCGGAACATCGCCACATGCGCACCGTCCGCCCGGTTCGGCACCAGCTTCGTCGCCGCGCGCCACCCGGCCCGGTCGGCCGGGTCCAGCCCCGCCGGCACCGCGCCCGCTTCCGCCACCAGCACCTCATCCCGAAACAGCCGCAGATTATGCATGCCCGAAAGCGCCCGATCATAAGCGCCCGATGGCCGCGCATTCACCCCGTCGAGCACCGTCACCGCCACATCCACCAGCCCTGCACCCGTGCCCGGTGTCACCTCCAGCCGCGCCACCACCGGCAGCGTGCGGTTAAGCGCCCCCACATCGGGCGCGGCCGGCAGCACCGCATCACAGCGCCGCGCGCCGGAACATTCCATCAGCCGCGCCAACAGATCGGGCGTGTACAGCTCCCGCATGAAGGTCTGCGGTGCCAGCGACTGAAACGGCGCCTCCGCAACAAGCCATTGAAACGGTGCATAATCCGGCTGCAAATTGCTGTCATACCGCCCGGCCGCATCGCGCACGAGGAAATATTCCTCCTGCCCGTCGCGAAAGCGCATCAGGGTCGCCAGCGGCTTCAGATCGCGGCTGTCAAACAGCCGCAGTTCGCCATCCGCCGTCCCCACCCAGAAGATCGACTTTTCCGGCAGAAAGCCCCCCGTCAGCGGCCCCACCACATCCACCGGCGCCACCGCCGTCCCATCCGCCAGCCTCACCCGCTGCACCAGCGGGCTCATCACCCCGCCAATCAGCAGTTGCTGCCCGTCGCTCACCATCATGCTGGGGTCGGCATCCGTCGTCTTCAGCTCGTCCACCACATCATCGGCAAAGCGCCAGTGCACCGCCATGCGGCTCCCCATCACCACCAGCGACCGCCCGTCCGGCAGAAATTGCAGCGCCGTCACCGGCGGGCCGTCGGCATCCAGCCCGGCCATTTCCTGCCCCGTCGCGGCATCGATCAGCAGCACCGATTTCGCCGCATCCTTCACGCCGATCCCCAGCGCAATCAGCGTGCCATCGGGCGACGCCCGCAACCCGTCCACCGTCGCCCCCGCCGGCAGCTTCACCGGCAGCCTGCGCCATGCCCCCGTCAGGTCCGCCACCCAGATGCCGCGATCCTTCCCCGCGCCGTGCCGGCAGTTCGCCAGCCCCGCCCCCACCAGCCCGCCGCTCCCCAGCGGTTGCAGATAGCATCGCGCCTCCACCACCAGCGGCTCCCCGCCCTTGCCCGCCAGGTTCACGATCAGCCCGTCAGACGGCACGCCCTTATGGTCCGGATAATGCAGCGCATTCCGCCCAAACGGCGTGGATTCCTCGCTCATCACCAGCCTGTGCCGCCCCAGCCAGCCCACCCGGCCATAGCGCCCCGCCACCAGCTCCGGCTGCGCATATTCGCCGGTCGCAATGTCAAACAGCGAAATCCGCGTCACCGGGCCGGTGTGCGGCGCTTCGCCCGCGTCCTGCGCCATCACCAGTGTCGCCAGATCCTCCGTGTCACCCGGCGACACAAACAGCGCCATCGCCCCGTCCGGGCTCATGGAAACCCAGTCCGTCATCACCGGCTTCTCGCCCGACAATGCCCGTATCAGCCCGCCCCCGGCATCCAGCAGCCGCAGCACATTGCCCTCGGCCCGCTGCAACCGCCGACCATCGGGTGCCGCCGGCAGCACCGGCAGCCCGGCATCAATATCCGGCACCGCGCCAGCGCCCGGAATATAGGTCGTCGGCTTCTCCAGGTCGCGCGTCGTCGGCACGATGATCGCCTGCCGCGTCACCAGATTCACATCAAAATCAATGGTCTGATATTGCATGTCGCCGATGGCGTTATTCTCCGCCACCAGCACCGCCTCCACCCGCGCCCGCCGGCCATCGGCTGCCACGGTCACGCCATCCAGCACCAGCTTCTCGTCCGCCCGCTTCCCCGGCAGCGGCAGCCGCACCGTATCGACAATCACCCCGCTCGCCGGGTCCCATATCCGCACCAGCCGTTCATGGCCGCTCGCCGTCAGCAGCCAGCGCCCGTCGGGCGACCATCCGGCCGCATCAAAGGCCCCGATGCCCACCGTCTGCGGCACAAGTTTCAGATTCTGCGCGGGCACCGCCGCCGGAAAAGCCAGCAACGCCACCACGACAGCCCAAAGCCACCTCATCGCCACCCCTGTGCGCCCGATGGCCGAATGTGCAGCGAACAGGAGCAACCACCGCTTCCTTCCACATCATCGCCCCTCCGCTTCAGGGGAGAGGGCGGTGGGGTCCGCCCTCATACACAAGCTGACCCTTCGGGCCCAGGCCTACCCCCCGCTCAGCGCCACCTGCGCCTGCGACGCCCCCGTTTCCGGCACAATCTCCCCGGTCCGGTCGCATATCTGCGCGATCCGCGCCGCCACCGTTTCCGCCGTCATCGCGTCCGCGCCCACATGCACGCCCGGCGTCAGCGTCACATGGGCCGCCTCGAATCCGCCGCCACCGGCGTTCAGCACCACATTGGTCGGCGCATCCCCGCTCACCAGATACACCGCCGCGGGTGCCACCGTCTCCGGCCCCATTTTCGCCAGCAGTTCCGGCGGCATCAGATCCTCGGTCATCCGCGTGGCCGCCAGCGGCGCGATGGTGTTCACGCGGACATTATATTTCGCCCCTTCCAGCGCCAGCGTCTTCATCAGCCCCACCAGCCCCATTTTCGCCGCGCCATAATTGGCCTGCCCGAAATTGCCATACAGGCCGGTCGAGCTGGTGGTCATCAAGATCCGCCCATATAGCTGCTCGCGCATCAGATCCCACACCGCCTTGGTGCAGATCACGCTCCCCATCAGATGCACGTCGATCACCTGCCGGAAATCATCCAGCGTCATTTTGGCAAAGCTTTTGTCGCGCAAAATCCCGGCATTGTTGATTAAAATATCAATCCGCCCCCATTTCGCCTTCACATCCGCCACCATGGCGAAAATCGCGTCCGCATCGGTCACGCTCGCGCCATTGGCCATCGCCTCGCCGCCGGCTGCCCGGATTTCCTCCACCACGGCCTGCGCCGCCGTCAGGCTGCTGCCTGTTCCGTCGCGTGTACCGCCCAGATCATTCACCACCACTTTCGCCCCGCGCGCTGCCAGGTCCAGCGCATAGCGCCGGCCAAGGCCGCCACCGGCCCCCGTCACAATGGCAACATGATTATCGAAACGAATGGCAGTCATCGGCAGGCTCCCGGCTATTCAGAAGCGCCAGCCGATAAGCCCCGCAACGCAGCCGGGCAACTCCCCTGATAGCGGGGGGCGTTACCCCACCATCCGCATCCCCGCCGTGCCGTCATGATCCAGCGCATAGCCGGCCGAGCGCACCGTGCGGATCAGGTCCGGCAGATCCTCGCCATTGATGGCCTTGCGCAGCCGGCGGATATGCACATCCACCGTCCGCTGCTCCACATAGACATCCCGGCCCCACACGGCATCCAGCAGTTGCTCGCGGCTGAACACCCGGCCCGGATGCTCCAGGAAATGCCGCATCAGCCGGAATTCCGTCGGCCCCAGCTGCACCGGCACCCCGTCGCGCGTCACCTTGTGCGCAGAAGTGTCCATCATCACGCCGCCAAATTCCAGATTCCCGCCCGACAGCGCCGGCCGCAGCCGCCGCAGCAGCGCCCGCACCCGCGCCACCAGTTCGCGCGGGCTGAACGGCTTGGTCACATAATCATCCGCGCCGGTTTCCAGCCCCCGCACCCGGTCGCCTTCTTCCGCCCGCGCCGTCAGCATGATGATCGGCAAAGACGCCGTCTCCGGTGCCCGCCGCAGCCGGCGGCACACTTCGATGCCGGAAAGATTGGCGATCATCCAGTCCAGCACCACCAGATCCGGCCGGTCTTCCTCCGCCAGCACCAGCGCCTCTTCGCCATCGGGCGTCGAGGTCACGTCAAAGCCTTCCTTGTTCAGATTATAGCGGATCAGTTCAACCAGGTTGGCGTCATCTTCCACCAGCAGGATTTTCGGTCGCATCATGATTCCTTACTTTCCCAAACCAGACATGGTCGCGGTCTGATCGGTCTTGGGACGGTTGGTGTAATGCTCGCCCGTCGCGGCGAAATAGACGGTTTCGGCTATGTTGGTGGCATGGTCGCCCATCCGCTCCAAATTCTTGGCGATGAACAGCAGATGCGCAGAAGGCGTGATATGATGCGGATTTTCCATCATATAGGTCAAAAGCGAGCGGAACAGCGAGTTGTAAAGATCGTCCACCTTCTGGTCGCGCAGCATCACCTCGCGCGCCAGTTCAGCGTCGCGCGCCACAAAGGCGTCCAGCGCATCGCGCACCATGGAAATCGCCACGCGCGACATTTCCGGGATGATCACCATCGGCCCGATCGGTGCCGTCTGCGTCAGCACCGGCACCCGCTTGGCGATATTCTTGCCATAATCCCCGATCCGCTCGATCACCGCGGAAATCTTCAGCGCGGAAACGATGTCGCGCAGATCGTCGGCCATCGGCGCCCGCAGCGCGATGATGGTCACGGCCATCTGCTCGGCCTCGGCCTCCATCTTGTCCAGTTCGGTATCGCGCGACACCACCTGCGAAGCGGCATCGATATCGCGCCGGATCAGCGCGTCCACCGCGTCGGCGATCTGCGCCTCGGCATGGCCGCCCATCTGGCCAATCAGCGTGCGAAGCGCCTCAATCTCGGAATCGAACGACTTCACGGTATGGCCGCTGCTGCTGCTGTTCATGATACTCCAATCCGGTTTCAACCCAATGGGATCAACCATAGCGTCCGGTGATATAGTCCTTGGTCCGCGCCTCGCGGGGATTGGTGAAAATCTCGCGCGTATCGCCATATTCCACAAGGGTGCCCAGGTGGAAAAAGGCGGTCTTCTGGCTCACACGCGCCGCCTGCTGCATATTGTGCGTCACAATTATAATCGTATAGCGCTTCTTCAATTCATCGATGAGCTCTTCGATCTTGGCGGTGGATATGGGATCGAGAGCCGATGTCGGTTCGTCCATAAGAATGACGTCGGGTTTCATGGCCAGCGCCCGGGCTATGCACAATCTCTGCTGCTGGCCGCCGGACAGGGTCATGGCGGATCGGTTCAGAATATCCTTCACTTCATCCCAAAGGACAGCCTGTCTCAAGCTCTGTTCAACGAGGGAATCAAGATCGCTCTTCTTTGTGATTCCGGAAAGTTTCGGCGCAAACGTAACGTTGTTTAATATGGATTTGGGGAAAGGATTCGGCTTCTGAAATACCATGCCGATCCTGCGGCGTATCTCCACCGGATCCACATCAGTCGCATAGATGTTCTTGCCTTCAAAAAGGACCTCACCCTCGACCCGTGTGCCGTCTATCAAATCGTTCATTCGATTGAGAAGCCGCAGGAACGTCGATTTTCCGCAACCGGACGGTCCGATGAGGGCGGTGACCCGGTTTTTTTCAAAACCCATGGTAATTTCCGTCAGGGCCCTGAACGATCCATAGAAGAAATTCACGTCATTCGTGTTAATTATAAAGTTTTTCCCCACCTTTACCACCTTTTTTTCCTTCTCATAGCGCTGCGTATTACAATGGCGATGAGGTCAATGCCCAGCACCAGGGCCACAAGCACCAAAACCGTTCCATACTGAAGCGGTCTCGTCTGTTCGATATAGGTGCCCGCCGTCGCCAGAACATAGATATGATATGGCAGCGCCATAACCTCGTCAAAGATCGATTTCGGCAGAATCGCCGTGAAAAAAGCCGCCGCCGTAAACATGATAGGGGCCGTTTCTCCCGCAGCCCGACCGATGCCCAAAATCGACCCGGTCATAATGCCCGGCAACGCAGAGGGCAGCACGATACGGTAAATTGTCTGCCATTTGGATACACCGAGGGCAAGCGATGCCTCCCGGAAGGTCTGCGGCACCCCTTTCAGGGCCTCTTCCGAAGCGCCGATGATGGTGGGCAGAATCAATATTCCCAATGTGAGGGACCCGGCGAGGATGCTGGAACCAAATTTCAAAAACACAACAAAAAACCCCAGACCGAAGAGGCCGAAAACCACCGATGGCACCCCGGCAAGACAGTTTACCCCGATGCGGATGATACGGATAAATGGTCCTTGTTTTGCGTATTCTGAGAGGTAGGTGGCCGAAACGATACCGAGGGGCAACGCGACGGAAATGGCCCCAATGGTCAAATAGAACGTCCCCACAATGGCCGGCATGATCCAACCCCGGGTCATGGAATCCGTCGGCGGAAGGGTGAGAAAATCCCACGTAATGGCCCGGTAACCGTTAAAAAAGATATAGGCCAGAATCCCCAGCAAAGTAAGGGAGATGACGAGTGCCGACAGGCGCACCACGGTAAAAAAGACAGCCTGTTTGAAATAGCGCCATTTCATAGCGTTCCTGAACCCACTTCCTTGAATTTATTCGAGATATAGTCGGCAATGAGATTAAAAACCAGGGTGATGAAAAAAAGGACCATGCCCGTGGCAAACAGTGCATGGTAATGGCCGCTTCGAAAGGGCGCCTCCCCCATTTCCGCGGCGATGCTCGCCGTCATGGGCCTCACAGGATCAAAGATGCTGTCGGGAATTGCCGCCGCACCGCCTGCGACCATGAGAACAACCATAGTCTCACCAATGGCCCTTGCCATACCAAGAATGACGGCGGCCGATATTCCGGAAAGAGAAGCCGGTATGATCACTTTCACAATGGTTTCAAATTTTGTCGCCCCCAATGCATAAGACGCTTCCTTGAATTCCCGCGGCACCGCATACAGGGCGTCTTCCGAAATGCTGGATATGGTGGGAACAGCCATAATCGCCAGCATGACGGAGGCATTGACGATATTCAATCCCGTGGGAAGATCGAAGGTTTCCTGCAGCCACGGCGCGATTATGACCATACCGAAGAACCCCAGCACCACGGAGGGAAGCCCCGCAAGCAATTCAATGACCGATTTGAGGATCTCCCTGAAGGATGCGGGAGCAAGTTCTGCAATATAAATAGCGGAAAGAATGCCCAGGGGCACGGCAATAACACATGAAAACACGGCAACCACTACAGAGCCTACAATGAGAGGCCATATTCCATATTCCGGGGGGTCGTAGGTGGGGTACCAGGCCGATCCGAAGATGAATTTAAAAACGGATATTTGCTTAAAAAGGGGAATGCCCTCCCGAAATAGGAAAAATACAATAAGACTAAGAAGAAACACCGAGAAAAACGCAAAAAAAGCAAAAGTGTGCTTGATGATAATTTCTTTGAAATGTCTCGTCACGGTTCGCATACAGCATGTCTTCTTCGAAATACTTTGAATCCCCGCAGATACAGTCATGAAAACTGTCTCCGCGGGGGTGGGAAAACGTTTGCCGGTTATGATTTATTTTCTTTTTGCAGGTTTCTTTTCCTCTCCTCCCGTTATGGGGACATACCCCACATCAGCAATAAG
>DITZ01000088.1:37014-49309 GCA_002422985.1 Sphingomonadales bacterium UBA6171 | reverse complement strand
GATGAGAAATGGGGGTCACGTCAGCAGCAAAGGCGCGATCACCGACCACTCAAAATCCTTCAAATCGAAACGCGCCACGACCAGTCTCCCTTCGCAGAAAGACTGAATCACACCTCACAGCGATCGAGAATCCCGTTTATGGCTGTCCATTATGACCGACGGGCGACGCCGCTGTTGGCCACAATCGGCCGCCGCGACGGCATAGCGAAGCTGGCGAATGTCGAAGGGCAAACCGGAACCTGCGCTATTGGCGACCATCTTCCCCGGCGCGTGAAGCACGAGCTTGATTGCGGGCACCCTGTTTCCGACCGCAAATCGACCGGATATATTTGCCGTTGATCGACAGGCTGTAGTTTGACCGCCTGGTATCCGGCGTTAGAAAGTCGGTAGCGACGAAATTTGCCGGACTCGAAAGGGCAGATTTGGCGCGCGGGAAATCCTGAACACCTGTTGTGTCGCCTTTTGTGTAGAGCAACAGGCCGGGCTTTATGAATGGCGCGCTTTCTATCGTGGATGGATCGTTTCGAGATTGCCATGTCGCCCGCAATGCGCCCACATCTTTTTCTATGTGAAAGAGCGCACGGTCGCCGGATGTCGAGATATATGCGGCATATCGTTCTACGGGTCGATGCCCATAGTCAAAGAGCAGAAAGACGACCTTGCCGCGCGCCGATGCAAATATTGGCCAGCGCACCGGATTTTGTTCAATTTCGGAGGGAATAATCATGTCATCCAGAGAAAATTCTGACAATATTTCTTTCTGAAGATGGTGCCAAACAGAATTACTATTGACGATATCAGGCCGAGGAATGACATCATTTTTTATCTCTATGAGAATAAATATAGGAATATGTTGTTTATTATCTTTATGCCACTTCGAAATTTCTTTCAGGCAATTCCTGAATAAGAGGCATGTGCTTCGCATATCATAATCAACCTCATGGAATGTCTTAAATCCGGGCTTCGTCAGGTCGTTCAAGGGGTCGATTGAAGGGAGGGCATTCACCACGTCTCGCGGCATGGCGTCATAGATGTCCGGCTTGGAGAAGCGTCCGCCTGACGGGTCATCATGGACATCGATTTCAAAAGATCGCACGCCCATCATCAATTGCTGTGTGAGCGTCGGATGGGTGTAGTTGTGGGCCGCAATTATTTTGTCGATCGGCCAATTCTCGGATTCCCCACGCCGTGTGCTGCGGACGAAGGACAGAACGGCTTCGTCCGGTGCGATATGAAAGGCATTGTGGGTGGTGACATATTGCATGTCGCTCACGCGCATCCGCGGATTATCCTCGTGGCATCGGGCATCCTCGTCGGGTGCCGCACCGACAAGCATCAGCCCAAGAAGTGGTATCAAAAGCTTCATCGGTTGAAGCGGTTTCGGCCACTTGCCTCTTGCTGCTCTACTACCCGCATCGGTGACGCTATTTGTTCCTGCCTTGTCCATTTGAACTCTTTCCGAATAGGTTCAACGCGCTGGTGATGAGGTTGAAAATTTCATTCTGTTCCATCACGCCATGCACGGCGGAAGAAGCTGCACCGGTCGCATAGAGCGGCACGTCCGAACGGAAATTGCATGAGCTGGGAGGCAATGTCTCTGCATCCGCTGCTGCGAACGGCATCGGAAATGGCGCGGTCATTTTCCCAGTCTCGATCAGCAGAATGAGCATAGACAGCGGCGGGCGTGGCGTGGGTGATGCGCGCGGTCGTGACGATGCCTACCGCCTTGCCCGAGCGACCGCGAGTTCGCCCGGATTGAGCACCTGCGCTGCCAGCGCCTCGGCGCAGTCGGTGCGATGAGCGCCGGGGCCGATGTCGATCACGCCCGCACGCGTCTTGACCCCGGTGTGTATGGCGGATGCGGTGCCCGCCGAATCCGGAACCTGCTGGTTTGAATTGTAGGTCTTGACCAGCGCGACATCGGGGAAATTCTCAAATGGCAAGATGTTGGATTCGCCATCGAGCCCACGCGACTGCCCATCATAGATTCGCGTCGCTGTGACTGTGGAAAGACCCATTCCGTCGCCGATGAACAGAATGACGTTCTTCGCGCCGGTCTGATTGCGAACATCGGTGAGGGGCATCGGCGCTAGCGTGGACGCACAGCCGCACAGGGCCAAAGCTGCTGCCAAAACGGCTGCGCGCGATAAGGATTTCACTTTGCCTGCTCCCGTCTGACTATTGCGATGCATAGGGGCCGAACCGGCGCTTCACCACGCGGTCACGGGTCGCGTCGTCGAGAATGAACACTTCATAGCTTCCGCCGCCGGGCGCGACGCGGATCACGACATGGCCGTCGAAGCTGGAATAGGCCCGCTCCATCCAGGGGCCGATCGCGATGCGCGTTTCGGGCTGAATGCCGGTGGCGAAGATGTCGCGCGGACCGGGAAAGATGGATCGTGACGTCATCCGATGCACCACTTCGCCTCCCGGCTGATCGGATACCCAGCTCTGCTGCACGATCACGCGGGGGCGTAAGGCGCGAAGGAAGTTGGCGTTCGTTGCATCCCGATTGCCGTGATGGTTCAGGGTCATTGCATCGACAGGCCCCACCGTGTCACCAAGCGGTGTTTCCATGTCCCGCCAGCCCGGCTGATCCGCCTCCCTTTCGCCGAGCAAGTCGCCGCCAGAATAATAGTCGAACTGGCCGTAGCTCAGCTTGATGGCGAGGCTGAACGGGTTCTCGTTGAAATTGCAGTCGTCGACCGCGCCGGGTGGAATCTGCCGGAACGTCTCCGCCTCTCGGCCCGTCCAGAGCACACCGCTCGCTGCGGCATTGCGGACGCTGAAGCCCGGATAGTCATGCGGTGTATAGCGCAGGACAATCTGGTCTTTCCTGCCGGGTTGCAGCCCATCAACATATTCATTGCGCGCGCGACGATAGTCGATAAAATTGAAATAGTTGGCGAGCGTGCCATCTGCCCCGTGCGGACAGGCTTTGAGATCGACGGGCGATCGGTATTCAGGCGCGGCGCGGTCGATCAACGTCCCGATCGGGATCAACTCTGCGACATCCATGATGCCGGTGAGGCGATAGGCACCCGTCCCGGACAGAGGGCTGCGCGGGGACAAATGACCGAAATGATCCGAATGGAAATGGGAGACCAGTGCATAGTCGAGCTTCAAAGCGTGCCTTCCTGGCGCGAACTGCTTGATATAATCCGCGATCCATTGACCGGCGCGACGACTGCTGTCTGGTCGGGGATCAAGCAGCTTGAGCGGTGCATTTTTCTTCATGTCCTCCCGATCGACATCGCCCGCATCAAGGAGCATGGTCGTGCCGTCCGGGAAGATGAAATAGGCTGCGTTGCCGCTGCCGGTGCTGATGTGGTGAATGTCCAGCATCCCCACCTGCCAGGGCGGCAGCTCTTTTGTCGCTTCCGGCGTTGCCATGGCCATATTGGGAGTGGCACTGGTCGATGATTCTGCCGCGCAGATTGGATATATCAAAAATGCCGCCATCAGCGCCAGAGGCCGTAATATTTTACGGGAAAGATCAACCATGGCCGACACTTTCAAAATAATTCCCGACTTCCCGGATATCAGATTGGCTCCCACTGGCCCGAAAGTGACTTGATTATCGGGCCAGCAGGCGTGTTTGGAAGCCAGACGCTCAATATTTGAAGTGAAGTCCGAGCCAGAATTCGCGTCCGCGGCCAAGCGAGTTGAACAGCGAATCATCGATCCCCGTCGACTGGATGCGATAGGACTTGGTCAGGTTCTTTGCGTCGAACGTAAGCCGGAGTCGCTCGATGGGCGTTACGTTGAGCTGGAAATCCAGCGTATGCTGCGGCCGTTCGTAGACGTCCTTATTCTCCGTGGTCCCGAATGTTCCGGTGAACGTCCGGCCGCGGCCGCGATAGTTGAGGTTCACGTCCAGCGGGCCGAAATCATAGCCTAGCCGGACGTTGCTGAGCCACTTGGGCTGGTTCCTCAGCCCGCCGACCGATCGCGTCGAGCCATCGGTGAACACCACGTCCCACTTGCCGTCGATGTAGGTGAAGTTGGCGCTTAGCCCGAGGCGATCGAACGGCGCAGGCAAAAAGTCCAGCCGCCGCTTGCTCGCCGTCAATTCGACACCCGTCACCCGGGCCTTGCCGTTGTTGAGCGGGATCGTCCGGATTTCGGTGAGCATGCCGTTGGCGTCGGTCACTTCGGTCCGCTGCCGGAAGATTTCGCCGTCCAGTTCCTTGCGGAACACAGCCAGGGCCAGCAGGCCGCCATCGAGATAGTATTCGATGCTCGCGTCGTAGTTGGTGGAGACGCGCGTGTCGATGTCGCCATTGCTGCCGTTGATGACCGTCACACCGTTCGCATCGAATGTCGTGGTGACGCCGGGAGCAAAATCCTGGAAATCGGCCCGGCCAAGCGTCTTGGTGAAGGCAGCCCGCAGCTTCAGCCGGTCCGAGGCGTCATAGGAAGCCTGCAGATTGGGCAGCCACTCGCCATATTTGTTGGTGCGGCTGAGCGACTGATTGACCCCCGAAACGATCTGTCCGGTAACGGTGTCGTCCGTGGTATGTTCATATCGCACACCGGCGAGCAGCTTGAAGCCGCCGATTGAATAATAGGCCGCACCATAAAAGGCCAGGATGTCCTCGCGAAGCGTATAGTCGGTTGTCAGCGCCTCGTCGCGGCGGACATTCCCATTGGCTGTCAGGAAATCATAAAATGCGTTGTAATCCCCCAGCGCGGCCTGATTGTTCGCCATCGAGGGACCGGCGATCTGCGCGAGATTGAGGGTGACGCCCGGCCGCAGGGCATAGAAATCCTGGGTCTGATCGAAGGTCCTGTCCAGTCGCACCCAATTGACACCGGCCGATGCGCCAAAGCCTTCTGCATTGGCCTGGTTGTTATAGTTGAAGGTCGCGCCCAACGTGTAGACCTTGTCACGCAGCGGCTGATAGCGGAGATAGGCTGCCGAGGACGACGTGTTGGCCGTGTTCAGAAAGGTCCATCGCGTCGAGTCATTGTAGAGATTCGGATCGGACGGCACGATAATCGGCGTGTTGCCGGTGATATCATAGCTGCCGTTGAAGCTCGACAGGCGGAAACCACCGCCGATGTTTCGCGTGAGCGTATCATTCTCATAGTCGGTGTAGTTGCCGCGAAGGACCAGCACGCCCTTGTCCAGCAAGCGCAAATTAAGCCCGGCGCCGAGCACCTTGGCCTTGCGCTCGATGACATAGTCGAACTCGCGGACCTGACCCTGTCCATTGGTGAAACTGGCTGTTCCGGGCCCGGTCGGCGTGACCGTTCGACTTCCCGTGGGCGCGACGAACGGACCGGCGCGCTGGATGTAATAATTCTTGGTCTCGTCAAACAGGTTGCCCGAGATGAAGGCATACATCTCGTCTTCGATCCGCGTTTCAAGCTTTGCGAAGATCGCGGTGTTCCTGGTTTCCTTGTCGACCGCGCTCCGGCGAGAGAATATATTGCCGTTGATGACGTCGATCAGGCTTCCGTCCGGACCGGCCACTTGTGAGTAGCCGCTGACCGAGCCCATATCGTCCGCATCCGCCGTGTGTTGCCGATTGATCCCGAATACGAAGCCATAGCGGTTGTCAGGCCCGAAGGTGAACTTGCCTGCCGCGTAGGCCTGATAGGACTGCTGGTCGCTGATGCGGCTCTCCTGCTCCGGCATTCCAAGCCGCACGCCCGCCTTGAAAAAGGGCTGGGTGCCGCCATCGAACGCGCGCAGTGTCCGCAGCGCGATGTGTCCGCCGACGGAGTTTCCGTCCAGTTCCGGCGTCACCGTCTTGTAGACGCTGGTTTCCTTGACGATGGCCGAAGGAAACATACCAATCTGCGCGCCGCGGTTGTTCTGGCTGCTGAACCAGATCGGATTGCCGTCGATCGCCATGCTGTTGTAGCGGGAGTCGAACCCGCGAAGCGATACATAGCCGGCATCACTGGAGGAAAAGAAGCCGTCCGCACTGACGCCGACGACTCGTTCAAGCGCTTCGGGCAGCGTGATGTCGGCGGTCTTTTCGATTTCCTCCGCCGTGATCGAGTCGACGATGGCCGGCGCATCCTGCTTTATGGTTTCGACAGCTGTCGCAACAGACCTTCGTGCCGTGACGACAATTGCTTCTACAACTGGCTCTTCCTCCGCGACGGGAGCGCTGTCTGGTGCATCCTGTGCCATCGCCGGAACGGACACTGCTGTGCAGGCCAGGACGAAGGCGCTCGCCGAGTTGGTGAGGCTGTTTTTGAAGCGCTGCATTTTAGGTGACCCCCTTCATTGGCTGAATCGACTCAGCCGGTTGAGGGCTTATAAGCGCTCGGCCATGACATTTTTATTAAGTGTTCAATCTTAATTTAATGGACATAATAGCAAGATTGGGCGATTGATCTGACTCGATGAATCGGCAAGGAAAGCCTATGGCTACAATGTTCGGCAATCTGACCCCCAGTTACCGCCAAGTGCTTGATGCCGTTTGGCGAAACGGGCCATCGTCGCGCGCGGAAATCGCGGTGACCACGGGCTTCACACGCCCGGCGATCTCACAGATGGTGCAGGAGCTGACCAATCTGGGGCTTCTGACCGAACAGTCGGCACGCAAGGGCCAGCGCGGGCAACCCGCCCGCCCGGTGATGGTCAGGGGCTCTGCCGGCTTCTCGGCGGGCGTCAACTTCTCCCACAGCTATGTGGAAATCGCGCTGGTGGACCTCAGCGGCGCACTGATTGCGACCACCCGCGCGGATATCGAACGGCCCAGTCCTGAGATAATTGCCAATGTGGTGAGACGCAGGCTCGATAAAATAGTCAAGGCCCAAAGCCTGGATCCCGATCGGCTGCTCGGCGTCGGCATTTCGATTCCCGGAGATTTCAGCACCGAGGGAAGGTGGCTGCCGCACGTCTATTTCCCCGAACTGCGAGATTCGGACGTCAACAAGCGCTTCGAAAGCGTGCTGGAAACCCCGGTCATCCTGGAAAATGACGGTCGCGTCTGCGCCATCGGCGAGCGTGTGATGGGTGTGGGCAAAGCCTATCGCACCTTCATGCTCGTCCACATCGGCCATGGCGTGGGCGGCGGACTCATCATCGACGGCAAGCCCTATCGGGGCGCGCTGGGCAACGCCGGCATCATGGGCCAATATTATCCTTACGGCGCCCCCCGGCCATCGGGCCAGGACCTGTTGGAAACGCTCAAGGCAGAGGGCATTGACGTCGATGATTTCGACGATCTGGAGCGCCTGCCAGACGACAATGACGTGGTCGGGCGATGGATCACACGCGCCGCCGGGCAGCTTTGTGGCGATATTGCGCGTGTCAGCCGCTTCTTCGGCCCCGAGGCCGTCATTCTCGCCGGCCGCCTTCCACCATCCATCATGAATCGGCTCGCCAAGGCAATCGACCTCGACAGCGAGTTGCGGCCGATGGACGACCTGCCAATCCCGCCGCTGCTGGCATCATCGCTCGGATCGTCGGCAGGGATGATCGGTGCGGCCTCGTTGCCGATCTTCCAGAAGCTGTTGCCGTAGGTCTGAGCCTTGCCGATCAGGTCGGCCGGTCGTCTCCGGATCAAAAGCGGTGATGTCATAAAGCTGGTGCACAGATTGTGGTGAACGGGCGGAAAGCGGCACGGCTTCGGCTTTGCGCGATGCCGGGCGCATATTGTCATGGAAATTGCACACCAAATCCAGCACGGCATTCGATACTGGCGGCATGACGCAGCCATCTATTTCACGACTCATTTCGGCAAGAGCCTGCTCTGGGTGGTTGCCGACCTGCTCGCATTATATGCGCTGACCAGCGTTCAGCACCTGCGACCGGACGTGGGCGGCTGGATATTCCTTGTGTCGCTGTGCTGGCACGCGCTGTGCGATGTCGTCGTCGGACTGTGGGTGGATCGGCGACGCGCCAACGGGCGAGACATGGCGGCCATCGTCTCCCTGTCATCGTTGACAGCGCCACTGGCGTTCGTAGCAGCGCTCCTTGCCGCGCCGTTGGGCGCAGCAGCGGGGCTTGTCGCCACGCTCGTCTTTCGCCTGGCCTATGCGCGCTACGATGTTCCGTATGAACGGCGACACATATTCGTTATGTCTATCCTGTGTGGGGCACCATTTTCCCTGCAAGAGCGAACAAACGGGCTGATCAGACGTCTTTTGCGGCCTTGAGCGGGCTGGTGCGGCGCATGGCGAGGCCGATGAGCCCGAAGCCGGTTACCAGCATGGCCCAGCTATAGGGTTCGGGGACGCCGGGGATGATGATCGGGGTGACGCCGCCGTTCTGGCCGCCGGTGCCGATGTCGCCGGGCAGCGAGGTGCCGGGGCCATGGCCGGTTGCCATCGACAGCGGCGTCCGGCTTATGTCGAGGCCGGGGGCGACGTCCATCGGCGGAATCGGGGCCAGCTGCATCGGTTCGGCAAGGCCGGCGACCTGAGCGGGGCAATCGTTCATCGCGCGCGGCGCGGCGCTTGCCGGGGCATGGCGCACGGGCGAATATTGCGCCGGCTTTGATGCTTTTCTTACCGCTGCCGGCTTTTTCACCTGCTGCACGGCAAGCGTGCCGCCGGCGCCGAGGCCGCCGGCGATCAGCAGCGCACAGATTTCCTTTACCGCAATCATGACCCATTCCTTCGCGGATACCCTGCCGCCATCAAGTAGAAGCGACCATATCCGGCAATTATTAAGTGATGCGGCTATAATGTTCGCATCAACGGGTCACAACGCACATTCGAACGCTGGATAGAATGTTTACAATTGGGAAAAGATTGTAAACTATTATCGAATTTTTCACCGATAATCCGGCATCAGATGAATGATAAATTAACATATAAGTTGCTTTTGATTAATCTGTATTATAATTCCTTAGCATAAAGTAATTGCTGAATATGCAGCAATAACAGGGTCAGGCGGATTCCAGCGCCAGCAGCCCGGCACCTTCCAGCGGCAGGGGCTGGTGCGTGGCGGCGACAATCAGCCCGCCACTGGCCCGATGCCTGGCCATCGCGGCCAGCAGCCGCGCCCGTGCGCTGCTGTCCAGCGCGTTGGTCGGCTCGTCCAGCAGCCATAATTGCGCGCCGGATGCAATCATCCGCGCAATGGCGGCGCGCTGCCGCTGCCCGGCGGACAGCATGGCGACCGCAATGTCCAGCAAGGGCCGCAGCCCCATCGCGTCGGCCGCCTGCTGAACGGCGGCATCGTCCGCCCCGTCCAGCGCCGCCCACCAGCGCAGTTCGCTGCCCAGTGTCTGATCGCGTTTCAGCGCCAGCTCCGGCCCCAGCAGCGCGGTGGTGAAGGGATTCTCCAGCCGGCCGGCGGCCGGTTCCAGCAGGCCGGCCAGCAGCCGCAGCAGCGATGATTTGCCGATACCGTTCGGGCCCGTCACCAGCAGCGCGCCGCCGGGCGCCACCTGGAAGCGCAATCCGGCGAACAGCAGCCGCCCGCCCCGGCGCAGGGCCAGCCCGTCGGCCAGCAGCTGCGTTTCCCTGCTTTCAGCGCTTGCCATGGCGCGCCTGCATGCCTATGGGCAGCCCTTCGTCGGAGCGTAGCGCAGCCTGGTAGCGCATCAGACTGGGGGTCTGGAGGTCGCAGGTTCGAATCCTGTCGCTCCGACCACTTCTTCCCCCAGGCGGATTTCGGGCCGGGCATCGGTCCGGCCGGACTGTGGCCCGCCGGCTCAACCCAGGCTTTCCCGGTGCAGCCTGGCCAGCGCGACATAGCCCGCCACGCCGGCCTGATTGCGCGCCACCTCCTCCGCGCTCAGCATCCGCACATATTTTGCCGGCCGGCCCAGCCATAATTCCCGCGCGCCGATGCGCCTGCCCGGCGACAGCAGCGCGCCGGCGCCCAGCATGCCGTCCGGCTCGATGACGCAGCCGTCCATCACGGTGGCGCTCAGCCCGACAAAGCTGCGGTCCATCAGGGTGCAGCCATGGATCATGGCAAGATGGCCCACCAGCACATCGTCGCCGATGCTGGTGGCCGCCAGCCGGGTCGTGACATGCACGACGCTGCCGTCCTGAATGTTGGAGCGCCGGCCGATGTGGATCGGCATCACATCGCCGCGTACCACCACATTATACCAGATGGAGGAGTCAGCGCCGATATCCACATTGCCGATCACCCGCGCGCCGGGCGCGACCCAGGCGCTGGCGTCCAGCCGGGGGGTGATGCCATTGAAGGGGTGGAGCGGCATCAGGCCTCCTTTGCACAGACGAGGTGACGGCGGGCGAAATGATCGTCGGGATAGCCGGGATAGTCAAAATCCCGGTCTGCCAGCTGGTGCATCCCCAGCCGCTGCATCAGCCCCCGGGAAGGCGCGTTGGATTGCGCCGTCATGGCGATGACGCGCGGTGCAATCGTCAGGCCATGCGCCAGCACGGCGCTGGCGGCTTCGCGGGCATAGCCCTGCCCCCAGCAATCCTGCCGGATCAGCCAGCCGATTTCGATGTCGTCGGGCCGGTCCCATGCGATGGTCAGCGGTTTCAGGCCGCAGCTGCCGATAATCTCGCCATCGTCGCGCCGGATCACGGCCCAGAAAGTGAAGCCCAGCGTCTCCTCCCAGTGCCGCATCCGGGCGAAGCGCGCGTTCATATCCCCGGCGGAACGTTCCGGCGAGAAATGCGTCATCAGCACGGCATCCTCGTTGAAGCCGCGCAAAATGTGCAGCGTTTCCGCCCGCCATGGCCGCAGCAGCAGGCGATCCGTGTCGATCATGGGAACAGCGGGGCGGCCTCCAGCCCCATGGTTTCAGGTAGGCCGAACATCAGGTTCATATTCTGCAACGCCTGACCGGACGAGCCTTTCACCAGATTGTCGATGGCGGACACGATGATGGCGCGGCCGGGAATCCGGTCCTCGAACAGATTGAGCACCATATGATTGGAACCGCGCACCATGCGGGTGGCAGGCGCCAGCCCTTCGGGCAGCAGGTGGACGAAGGGTTCATCCGCATAGCGGCTGTCATAGAGCGCGCGCAGGTCCGCCGCCTGCACGCCGTCTGTCAGCTCCACGACGATGGTTTCCAGCTCGCCCCGGTTCATCGGGATGAGGTGCGGGGTGAAGCTGACGGCAATGGGCGTGCGGAAGGCATAGCCCAGTTCCTGCTCGATCTCCGGCATGTGCCGGTGCCGGCCGATGGAATAGGGGGCGACGGCCTCGGCGACCTCTGCATAGAGGTTCGGCTCCCGCAGCGAGCGCCCGGCACCGGATACGCCGGACAGCGCGTTGATGGTGATGTTGCGCGGCGAGATCAGCCCGGCGTGCGCCACCGGCAGCAGCGCCAGCAGCGCGGCGGTGGGATAGCAGCCGGGGCAGGCCACCAGCCGGGCGGTGGGGAGCATGTCGCGGGCATATTCACTCAGCCCGTAGATGGCGTCTGTCAGCCGTTCCGGGGCCGGGTGGGTGACGCCATACCATTGGGCATAGATGTCGGCGTCGTTCAGGCGGAAATCGGCCGACAGGTCGATGATGCGGGGGCCTTGCAGCACAGAGAGCAGCTCTGCCGACGCGCCGTGCGGCAGACAGCCGAACACGGCATCCACCTGATCCCAGGGCACGTCGGCCGCCTTCACCAGCCGCGGCAATTGGCCATAGGGCGCGAAGTGCGGCCAGATATCGGCCATATGCTGGCCGGCCTTCTGGTTGGCGGCCAGCGCCACGATTTCCACCTGCGGATGCGTGAGCGCCAGACGCACGAGATCGGCCCCCGTATATCCGGAGGCCCCAAGGACGGCGATTCGAATCTTGCTGCTCATGCCGGTCAGATGAACCTGCGCCACACCGGCTTCAAGACCGGAAGTATGGACGCGAAGCTGTCGGTCCAGGCGGCGACCGCTGCATCTTCCTCCAGCGCCTGAAAATCCTGCGGCCGGGTGGTCGCCCGCAGGGCCTGTTCCAGCACCCTGTCATCGCGCGCCAGCAGGATCCATTGGGAAGCGGTGTAGCCGCGTTCGGCGCTATCTTCGGCGCCTGGCACATAATCGACGATGCGGGCCGACAGGCCCTGGCGGCGGGCGATCGCGGCCACCACCGGTTGCAGGCGCAGGAAGCGGTTGGAAACATGCACCAGCAGCAGGCCATCGGGTGCAAGCGCGTTCAGATAGGTGGTGAAGGCTTCCGCCGTCAGCAGGTGCAGCGGAATCGCGTCGGACGAAAAGGCATCGACCGCGAGCAGATCGAACCGGCCCTTTGGTTCCTTCGCCAGCATCAGCCGGGCGTCACCCAGCACGATGCGGGCGTCGGGCTTGCATCGGGCATGATAGCTGAAGGCGGCGGGGTTGGTCGCCAGTTTGACGATCAGCGGGTCGATTTCGAATATCGTCCACTGCTGCCCCGGCTTGG
>DITZ01000088.1:8969-36949 GCA_002422985.1 Sphingomonadales bacterium UBA6171 | reverse complement strand
TTGCTGCGTTGCGAATTCTGGATGGTGTAGATGCCGAAAAAGCTGCGCTGGCGCGCGCCCTCCTGTGTCGAGATGTCGATCTGCTGCCAGCCGCCCACCGCCAGCATCAGCATCAGCATATGCCAGGCGAAGCTGAAGGGCCGGCCGATGGAGAGGATGGCAATGCCGAACAGCGCCGCCAGTGCGGCGATCTGCCAGCCTGCCATGCCGGCATAATCAAAGCCATGGCCCAGCGCCCAGCCGAGCAGCAGCGTGGCCGGCGGGGTGAGGATGCGCAGCAGTCGGCTGGCGATACCGCGCCCGCGCCACAGCGCGCCGATGCGCGCGCCAAGCGGTCTGGCCGGCACCAGCAGCGCCGCCAGCAGCAGCAGGATGGGATGTTCATAGACCCAGTCGAAGATCAGCGGCGCGATGAGCGCGGGGAAAATGCCGCCCACCACACCGCCGGCGGCCATGATGAGAAAATATTCGGTGAGCCGGGCGGCGGGCGGGCGATCGGCCGCCAGCGCGCCGTGCAGGCTGGTGGCGACGATCAGCAGCAACAGCAGCGAGGCGATGCCATAAAGGGTGGCCGCATGGCCAACCACCATCAGCCCGGCGCTGCCCGCCAGCAGCAGCGCGACGGGGGCGATGGCGGTGGCGATGCGGCTGTGCCGGGGGCCGCGGGTGGAAAAGACGAGGATGAAGGAGAGGAGATAGGCCCCGAGCGGCAGCACCCACAGCAGCGGCATCGCCATGATGTCGGTGGTGATGTGGGTGGTGGTGGAGAGCATCAGGCCCGATGGCACGGCGGCCAGCAGCAGCCAGTGCAGCCGGCGCCGCCAGGTGACGGGACGGGTGCAGCGACCGGTTATGCTGTCTGGCAGGGTGGCGGGCGGGCGATCCCCGCCCTGCCGGATGGCGAGTGCGCCCCAGCCGACGAGCAGCGCCAGCAGGACGAAGCCGGCGGACCACAGGGCCGTCTGGAAGGGGAGCGCGGTGAAGGGTTCCAGCAGGAAGGGATAGGTGACGAGGCCCAGCAGCGAGCCGATGTTGGACGCGGCATAGAGGAAGAAGGGGCTGGCGGCGGCCGGATCGGTGGAGCGGGAGAACCAGGCCTGCATCAGCGGCGCCTGCGCGGCGACCGCGACGAATACCGGGCCGATGGAGACGGCCAGCAGCCCGATCAGCCACAGGGCCGCCGCATTGCCGGTGGCGACTGACAGATTGGCGGCGATACCGATGGGCAGCGTGCAGGCGGCCGCGGCCAGCACGCCGAGATGCACGATGGCCTGGGTGCGGAAGGCCAGCCGTTGCAGCGCATGGGCATAGGCATAGCCGACGAGCAGCGCCGACTGATAGAAGATCATCGCCGTGTTCCACACCGACGGCGAGCCGCCGAGCAGGGGCAGCACCAGTCGCGCCACCAGCGGCTGGATCAGGAACAGCAGGAAGCTGCCCAGCAGCACGATGGCGATGAACAGCGGGCGCAGGCGGGCTGTCGCGCTGGCGGTGGTGGCTGTCACAGCAGCGCCTCCTGCATGGGTCGCCAGCCTTCGTGGCGCAGCAGCCAGTCTTTGGCGGGCAGGCCGGCGGCATAGCCGGTGAGGCTGCCATCAGCGCCGATGACGCGGTGGCAGGGGATGACAACNNCGGGCATTGGCGGTGCCGACCGCGCGGGCATTGGCCCCCGCGCCGGACGCCGCGCCGCCCAGGGCGCGGGCGATATCGGCATAGCTGCGGGTTTCGCCGGCCGGTATCGCCATCAGCGCGCGCCAGACGGCAAGCTGGAAGGGGGAGCCGGCGGGCGCGACGGGGATAAGGGACAGGGCCGCCATGTCGCCGCCGAGATAGGCGCGCAGCGAGCCGGCGGTCGTGCCGCCGTCGCTGGTCGCGTTTACGGCGGGGCCGCCGATCATCAGCCGTGTCAGCCGGCCGCCGCCGTCCAGCCAGCCGGTCAGCCGCCCGATGGGGCTTTCCACATGAAAAACCGCACTGTTTTCCGCTGGCATGGCCGACAATCTCCCCGCCATCCGGCTAGCGGGCGGGCGGGCAAAAGAAAAGGGGGGCGGGCGGCGGCCGCGCCCATCGGGCCTGAAGTGCGCCGGCGTATCTGTCTCTGAGTCTGACTATGGCGACTATGGCCTGTCAACCCGGCGGCACGGCTAATCCAGTGGCACGCCATAGAGGTCAAATTCGTCGGCATCTTCCACCAGCACGCGGATGATGTCGCCGGGCTTTGCCTGCGGTGCATCGCGCAGCAGCACGCGGCCGTCGATTTCCGGGGCGTCGGCTTTGCTGCGGGCCGTGGCCCCGCCTTCGCCGTCGGCCTCGTCGATGATGACGTCCAGCGTGCGGCCGATTTTCGCGGCCAGTTTGCGCGCGGAGATTTCCGCGGCTTTCGCCATGAACCGGTCGCGCCGTTCCTCGCGCACCTCGCGCGGCAGGGCACCGGGCAGATCATTGGCGGCGGCACCCGCCACCGGCTCGAAGGCGAAGCAGCCCACCCGGTCCAGCCGGGCCTCGTCCAGCCAGTCCAGCAGATATTGGAAATCCGCCTCCGTCTCGCCGGGGAAGCCGGCGATGAAGGTGGAGCGGATGGCGATATCGGGCGCAATCGCGCGCCAGCCGGCGATGCGTTCCAGCACCTTCGCCTCGTTTGCCGGGCGGCGCATGGCGCGCAGCACATTGGGGGCGGCGTGCTGGAAGGGGATGTCGAGATAGGGCAGGATCAGCCCTTGGGCCATCAGCGGGATCAGTTCATCCACCGAGGCATAGGGATAGATATAATGCAGCCGCACCCATGCGCCGAGGCTGCCCAGATCGCGCGCCAGATCGGTGATGTGTGCGCGCATCCCGGCCTTGCCATAGCGGGCATGGCGCAGATCGCGGCCATAGGCCGATGTGTCCTGGCTGATGATCAGCAGTTCCCTGGTGCCGGCCGCCACCAGCTTCTCCGCCTCGCGCAGGATGGCATCGGGCCGGCGCGACACCAGATCGCCGCGAAGCGACGGGATGATGCAGAAGGCGCAGCGGTGATTGCAGCCTTCGGAAATCTTCACATAGCTGTAGTGGCGCGGCGTCAGTTTCAGCCCGGCGCCATCCTCCTCGAAACGCGGCACCAGATCGACGAACGGTTGCGACAATATCGGCGCGGCATCCATCACGGCGCTCACCACCGCCTCATATTGCTGCGGGCCGGTAACGGCGAGCAGCTGCGGGAAGCGATCGGTGATGCTGGCGGCTTCCGCCCCCATGCAGCCGGTGACGACCACGCGGCCATTTTCGGCGATGGCCTCGCCGATGGCTTCCAGGCTTTCGGCCCTGGCGCTGTCGAGGAAGCCGCAGGTGTTGACGATCACCACATCGGCACCGTCATAGTCGGCACTGAGCTGATAGCCCGCGCCGCGCAATCGGGTGAGGATGCGTTCGGAATCGACCAGCGCCTTCGGGCAGCCAAGCGACACCATCCCCACCTTGCGCGGGGCGGCAATGTCCATCGGTTCCGTCATGACTGGTTCTGGCCCAGTTTCATCAGCGCCAGCACTTCCTTGCGGCTGCGCTCATCCTCGCGGAACACGCCCATCATGCGGCTGGTGGTCATCGTCACGCCCGGCGTCTGCACGCCGCGCGCCGACATGCAGGCGTGACTCGCCTCCACCACCACGGCAACGCCGCGCGGTTCCAGCACGGCCTGTATCGTGTCGGCGATTTCCGCGGTCATCCGCTCCTGCACCTGCAAGCGCTTGGCATAGCCCTGCGCCACGCGCGCCAGCTTGGATATGCCCACGACGCGGGTGGTTGGCAGATAGGCGATGTGTACCCGGCCGATGATCGGCGCCATATGATGTTCGCAATGCGAGTGGAAGGGGATGTCGCGCAGCAGCACAATTTCGTCATAACCGCCCACTTCCTCGAAAGTGCGGCGGAGATGCTCGCTCGGATCTTCCTGATATCCCTTGAAATATTCCCTGTAGGCGCGCGCCACCCGGCCGGGCGTGTCGATCAGCCCCTCCCGGTCCGGATCGTCGCCGGCCCAGCGGATCAGCGTGCGCACGGCGTCCAGCACATCGGCCGGCAGGGCCGCATCGCGCCCTTCACCATGGGGCGGAACCGCATTCTTCTGATGATTATCGGCCAAAACCCGGCCCTTCCATTTGGCAACTGCCGCCTGACGCGGCTTTTGCCCCATGTAGGCGGTCAGGCTTTGCCCGGCAATGGCAGCGACTAGCCGCTGTTGCGCAGCGCTGTTGCCACCGCGTTGATGCTCAGTTGGATGCCTTCCGCCACGCGCGGGTCTGCCTCTCCGCCCCGGTGCCGGCGCAGCAGTTCCACCTGCAACAGATTGAGTGGCTCGATATAGGGCAGCCGCAGCCGGATCGACGTGTCGAGCACCGGGTTCCGCTCCAGCAGCCATGACTGGTCGGTCACGTCCAGCAATTGTTCCACTGTCTGCGTCCAGCCGTCGCGGATGCGCTGGAACAGCGGCGCGCCTTCGGCCCCGGCCAGCGCCGCATAGCGGGCGGCGATTTCCATGTCGGATTTGGCCAGCACCATTTCCATATTCGCCAGCATGGTGCGGAAGAACGGCCATTGCGCCGCCATGGCCTTCAGCAGGCCCCGGTCTGCAAAGCCGGCCATGGCCTCGCCCACGCCATACCAGCCCGGCAGCATCACGCGGGCCTGCGACCAGCTGAACACCCAGGGGATGGCGCGCAGATCCTCGATCGCGTGCGATGCCGTGCGGCTGGGCGGCCGCGAGCCGATTTTCAATGTGCCGATCTCGCGGATCGGCGTCATCGCCCGGAAAAAGGGCACGAAGCCGGGCGTGCCATAGACCAGCGCCCGATAGCTGTCGAAGGCGGCGGGCGACAGCAGGTCCATCGCATCGCCAAAGCGCGCCGAATCCGCAGCGCCGGTGGGCGGCGGGTCCAGCGTCGCCAGCGTCGCGGCAGCGGCCATGGTGTCGAGCGTGCGCGCCGCCATATCCGGCGTGCCATATTTGGCGGCAATCACCTCGCCCTGTTCGGTGATGCGGATGCGCCCGGCCACCGTGCCCGCCGGCTGCGCCAATATGGCATCGAAGCTGGAGCCGCCGCCGCGCCCGACGCTGCCGCCCCGGCCGTGGAACAGCTGGATCGGCACATCGGCCTGGCCGAACACATCTGCCAGCGCGCCGGAAGCCTTCGCCAGCTCCCAGGTGGAGGTGAGGTAGCCGCCATCCTTATTGCTGTCGGAATAGCCGATCATCACTTCCTGCGCCCCGCGTGCGCGCGCGCCTTCCGCCAGCCCCGGCAGCGCCAGAAAGGTGCGCATGATAGCCGGCGCGGCCTGAAGATCGGTGATGGTTTCAAACAGGGGCACCACCATAAGCTCGCCGGCGATGGCGGCACCGGGCTTCAGCAGGCCGCACTCCTTCATCAGCAGCATCGGCTCCAGCAGATCCGACAGGCTGGTGGTTTTGGAGACGATGGCCGTGGAAATCACCCCCGGCCCGAAGCGCCGCCTGGCGGCGGCCGCCGCGCGGAAGATGGCGAGTTCGCCCTCTGCTTCGGCTGACAGCGCCGCATAGGGGGTGGAAAGCAGGCGCGGCGTGCGCAGTTCAGACAGCAGCAGCGCCACGCGCGCATCCTCGTCCAGCGCGGCATAGTCGGCGTGCACGCCGGCGGCTGCCAGCAGTTCGCCCACGGTGCGGGCGTGCACATCGCTGTTCTGCCGCAGATCGAGCGTCGCCAGATGGAAGCCGAACAGGTCGATGGCAACCAGCAGCGCATCCAGCGGGCCGCCATCCGCACTGGCATGGCGCAGGCCGGCGGCCAGCGTGGCCACATCGGCGCGGAATTCCGCCGGCGTGTGATACGGTTCCCCCACCAGCCGCGACGGCCGCGAAGGATCGCGCCCCAGGAGCGCCCGATAGCTGGCCGCCAAGCGCGCATAAAGGCCCGACAGCGCCCGGCGATAGGGTTCGTCCGATCGTGCGGCCGATCCGTCGCCACTGGCTTCGGCCAGCAGGCGGACGGGTTCGGGCACGGGGGCAAGGCTGGCGGAGATGGAAAATTCCGCGCCGGCCGCGTGCAGGGCATCGAGATAATAAGCGAGCACGATGCCGGACGCGCCGTCCACGGCCTCCTCCAGCGTCGCGGCGCTGACAAAGGGGTTGCCGTCCCGGTCGCCGCCGATCCAGCTTCCCACGCGCAGGAAGGGCGGCGGCATGGCACCCAGCGCGAAGGACCAGCGCTGGAACAGCTGCGGCAGCACGCTGACGAAATCCTCGGCCAGAAAAGCGTGCGCGGTGGCGATTTCGTCGCTGACATAGAGCCGTTCGCGCCGGAGCGCGCGGGTCTGCCACAGCAGCGCCACCTGGCGGGTGATGGCGCGGGCCAGCGGCTCGCCGGCGTCGGTCGTCACCGCCCCGGCGTCGCGCATGGCCATCAGGTCGGCGATGCGGGTCTTATGGTCGATCATGCTCTTGCGCCGCACCTCGGTCGGGTGGGCGGTGAGCACCGGCATCACCAGCGCGCGGGCCAGCATCGCCATCACATCCTCGCGGCTGTGGCCCTGCTTTTCCAGCCGCGCGAAGGCTTCCACCATGCCGATGGCATGGTCGTGCGGATCATTGGCCCCGGACTGCGCGCGATCCTCCGCCAGGTTGGCGAGCATGGAGAACAGCATGAAGCCGCGCGTGAAGGCCAGCGTGTCGTCCAGCGTGAGCGCGCCCAGCGCATCCACCAGCGATTCGACCCCGGCCTTGCCGCGATGCCGCTGAACGGAGGCGGAGCGAATGGCCTCTGTGCGCCGGAACAGCAGATCGCCACCCAGCGATTTGATCACATCGCCCAAAATGCCGCCCAGATAGCGGATATCAGGATTTTGGGTGATCGGCGCCGCCTGTCGCATGTGAACGCATCCCTTGCAATCTCGCAAGTGCAGCATAGACCGGCGAAGCGCCCCGCGCCATTGCCTTCCGCAGCCTGAATACGTATGGCGCGAAATCTGTGTCGCCATGGCAGCGTCAGGCCGGCTTAGCTCAGTTGGTAGAGCACCTGATTTGTAATCAGGGGGTCGCGGGTTCGATTCCTGCAGCCGGCACCATTGCTCCATGGCCGTGCCGCCATGGAAAGTGCCACGCCAAAGCCAATCCGCTTCTGCTCAGATCGACAAGACAATGTTCCTGTCGCAGGTGGCGGAAAATCAGGGGGTGAGGTCGAGGGCGCTGGCCTTTGGGTTGCCCAGGCCAGAGGGTTTGGCCGGAGGGTTTGGCCGGGGGGTTTGGCCGGCTGCTGGCGTATCATGGCCATGGTCCAGCTTCCTTCCAGCGCAGATGCGATTGCCGGAAACCGGTTCGGCCTTGGCTTGCGGCCCGGCGATGCCGCCGGTGCTGCGCCGCAGCCTGATCTGCTGGCCGCCTTTGATCGCTTTGAGCCGCGCCCCGCCGTGATTGCCGGGCTGCCGGGCAGTGCCGAGATGGCGCGGCAATATCGCGAATATCTGGTGCGCATCCGGCCGTTTCTGCGGGCCAACGGCTTTGCGGTGCCGGCGATGGCGGGGGATGGCATGGCAGGCACCAATCCGCCGGCCATCGATGAAGCTGCCATCCGCAGGTCGCTGCGCCAGCAGTATCAGGAGAATTTCGGCGGCCAGGCCCGCGCCCGCATTGCCGCCGCGCTGACAACATCAACGCCCTTTCCCGAACGGCTGGTGCATTTCTGGGCCAATCATTTTTCCGTCTCGACCGACAAGCGGCAAATCCTGGGGCTGGCCGGCACGATGGAGTTCGAGGCGATCCGCCCGCATATCGGCGGTCGCTTCATCGACATGCTGCTTGCGGTCGAACGCCATCCGGCGATGCTGCTCTATCTGGATCAGGCCCAATCGATCGGCCCCAATTCGCCGATTGCCCAAGCCGCGCGCCGGCGTTCCGCGCGACGGCAGCCGGGGCTGAATGAAAATCTCGGCCGGGAGATTCTTGAGCTGCACACGCTTGGCGTTGATGGCGGCTATGGCCAGGCCGATGTGCAGGAACTGGCGCGGGCGCTGTCGGGGTGGAGCATCGGCGGCTTTGTGCGGCGGCCGATCGGTCTGGAAGCGCCCGATGGAGCCTTTATCTTCCAGCCGGGCTGGCACGAGCCGGGAGCGCGCAGCCTGCTGGGCAGGCGCTATGCGCAGCAGGGGGAGGCACAGGCCCGCGCCATGCTGGCCGATCTCGCCGTGCACCCGGCAACGGCACGCCATCTCGCCACCAAGCTTGCCCGGCATTTTGTTGCCGATGTGCCGCCGCCGGCCCTCGTTGATCGTCTGGCGGCGGCCTATCTGGCCGGCGGCGGCGATCTGATGGCGATGTATCGCCTGCTCGTTACGGCCCCGGAGGCGTGGACGGCGGCGTTGCCGAAGTTCAAATCGCCATGGGAATGGACCATCTCGTCGCTGCGGGCTGTGGGGAGTGAAACGGTGCCGGATATGAAGATTGTCAATGCGCTCGAAGAGCTTGGCCAGCCGATCTGGCGCTCGGGCTCGCCCGCCGGCTGGGACGATCTTGCTGCCGCCTGGGCTGCCCCGGACGCGCTGTTGCGCCGCGTGGAGCTTGCCGGACGCTTCGCGGCGCAGGTGGGGGACCGGATCGATGCCCGTGCACTGGCACCCATGGTGCTGCCGGGCGTGCTCAGCGCCGGCACCGCACAGGCGATCGCCCGTGCCGACACACCGCAACAGGGGCTGGCGCTGATGCTGTGCGCGCCCGAATTTCTGCGGCGCTGATGATGTTGAACCGCCGATATTTCCTTGGCGCGGCAGGCGCCATGCTGGCCACCCCCGGCCTGTCGCTGGCGGCAGCGGCCACGGACAGGCGCTTTGTCCTCATCATATTGCGCGGCGCGATGGATGGGCTGGCGGCTGTCATGCCGGTGGGGGACCCGGCCTATGCGGCGCTGCGGGGGCGCTTCGGGCCGCCGCCGGCTTCGGGCGCGGCCCTGCCGCTGGGCGGCGATTTCGCTTTGCATCCGGCGCTTGCCGAATTGGGCGCGCTATATGGCAAGGGCGAGGCGCTGTTTGTCCACGCCATTGCCTCCCCCTATCGCGAGCGCTCGCATTTCGATGCGCAAAATGTGCTCGAAACCGGCGGAACGGCGGCTTATGCGCTGAAAGATGGCTGGCTGAACCGGCTGCTGCCGCTGCTGCCCCGCGCCAGCCAGCCGGCGCTGGCCTTGTCGCCGGCCCTGCCCATCGTTTTGCGCGGGGCGGCGGCGGCCACCAGCTATGCGCCATCGCGACTGCCGCAGGCCGACGATGATCTGCTGGCGCGGGTTGGCGCGCTCTATGCCGATGATCCGCAGCTGCATGTCTTGTGGAGCAAGGCGATCGACGCCCGGATGATGGCGGGAAGCGATGCGACGGGCCGGAGCAGCCCGGCGGCGCTCGGCCGGCTGGCGGCGACCTTCCTTGGCCGGCCCGACGGTGCCCGCGTCGCGGTGATCGAGCTTGGTGGCTGGGATACGCATAGCGGCCAGGCGGGGCGGCTTAACGGCCTGTTGAAGCAGCTGGACGGCGTTATCGCGGCATTGCGGGATGGCCTTGGCCCGGTCTGGGCTGATACGGCGATCATTGCCGCCACCGAATTCGGCCGCACCGTTGCCCCCAATGGCACCGGGGGCACCGATCATGGCACGGGCGGCGTGGCGCTGCTTGCCGGTGGCGCGCTGAAAGGCGGACGCGTTATTGCGGACTGGCCGGGGCTGGCACCGGCGCGGCTGCATGAAGGCCGCGACCTGCGGCCCACCGCCGATTTGCGCGCGCTGTTTGCCGGGCTGGCCGCCGACCATTTCCACCTTGATGCCGCGCTGGTGACACGAACGCTGTTTGCCGGCGAGGCGCTCAAGCCGATGCGGGGGCTGGTGCGCGGCTGATCGGGGCATGAGGCTGTGGTTTAGCGTGGATATGTGGCCCGGTTGCGTAGATAGATTGCAGGCGCTGTCTTACCATTGTCTTACTTTCGGGAGATGATGGCGTCTGAGCGGCTGACGACGGTTTTGTCGACCAAGGGGCAGGTCATTCTGCCCAAAGCCATTCGCGAGGAGCGGCAGTGGCCGGCGGGTATGCGATTGACGGTTGAGGCGGTAGCGGAGGCTGTGCTGCTGAGGCCGGTGCCGGTTTTTCCTGCCGCCGGCATCGATGCGCTGTTTAGGTCCATGCGGCACAGCGGCGCGGCGCTTTGCGTGGAGGAGATGCAGGCGGCGGTCGCGCGGGAGGCTGAACGGCGTGCGCGCGATTGATACCGATATTGTCGTTCGTTTTCTGACCGCAGATGATCCGCAGCAGGCAGCAGTTGCGCGGGCAGCGATTGCAGCAGGGGATATTTATGTGGGATTGACCGTGCTGCCGGAGAGCTGACCCTTACGCCGTCGCCCTGATCGATTGCAGTTTCTGCATCTGGCCCTTGAAGCGGCGGAGGTCGCTGCCGCCCAGGCGGTTCTGCGACTGGAATTTGGCCTGGCGCGGGTCTGCCGCGCGGCCGTTGATCCAGACTTCATAATGAAGGTGCGGGCCGGTGGAAAGCCCGGTGGTGCCCACGGCCCCGACGGACTGGCCCTGCGATACCTGCTGGCCGACGCGCACGCCGATGCGGCTCAGATGCGCATAGCGGGTGATGATGCCCCTGCCATGATCGATATGCACCACATTGCCATAGCCCCCGCCCCAGCCGGCCTTCACCACCCGGCCATTGGCGGAGGCGAGGACCGGCGTGCCGGTGCCGGCGGCGAAATCGACGCCCTGGTGCATGCGGCTGTAGTTCAGGATCGGATGAAAGCGCATACCAAAGCCGGAGGTGAGGCGCGCGCCATCAACGGGCGTGCGCATCAGGCCCTTGCGGGCGCCTTCGCCATTGTCGCGGTAGAATTCGCCGCGCGGGCCCCAGCGCATCAGGCGGATATCCTGTTTGCCATTGCGCAGGCCCGCATAAAGCAGCCTGCCCTGCTGCGTTTCGCCGGTTTCGGCGCGGCGATGTTCGATGATGATGTCGAAACGATCTTTCCCTCGGGCTTCGCGCTGAAAATCGACCACAAAGCCCATCTGCTTCATATAGTCGCTGATCGCTGCGGACGGCAGGCCGGCGGCGCGTGCGGCGCGGACCAGCGAGGAACCGATTTCGCCGCTGATGCGCAGCGGGGTTTCATCCACCTTGATCGGGATGCGCTTCAGCAACAGCGCACCGTTCGCGTCGCGGGCCAGTTCCAGCTTCAGATCAAAGGCGGCGCGGAAGGCCAAAGCGTCGAGCGGACGTGGCTGGGAGCGGTTTTCGCGCCGGCCGAGCACCAGCGCCAGTTCCGTGCCCGGCGACAGGCTGGACGGGCTGGCGACGCCGGACAGCAAGCGGCGAACGGCATCCAGATCATCCCGGCCAACGCCGGAGCGGCGCAAAGCGCTTTCCAGCCCGCCGGCGCCGACGCGGGCGACAAGCTCTATACGGGGCCGTTCGGGCACTTCGGACAGGCGGCGGACATTGGCGTTGGGCGCCACATTGCGGCCGGTGGTGCCGCCGCGCGCCAGCGGCGCGAAACTGTCTGCGGCCCGTTCTTCGCGGACGGACGCCGGTTCGGAATAAGGGACGGCGCCGATAAGCGTGGGTGCGTTGATGGCGATGCTGGCGGCGGCCCCGGCGAGGGCGCCCAGCGTGGCAAAGCCGCGCCACCAGCTGCGGGAGCCGATGCGGTGGCCGAGATCGACCGCCAGATCGACGCCGGCCAGATGGGTGGCGAAGCGTCCGGCGGCATCGGAAAGGCGGGCGCGGCGGGCGGACCAGTCCGGCGCGGCGCGGCGTTCGGCGCGCGCGAAAGGGGCATCCAGCAGCGCTGTCGGCGAGGCAATGCTAGCCAAGGCCGGCACCATTGTTCAGGATGTGGCCGTGCAGGGCATGGCCGTGCGCGGGTTGCGCGACAGCCTGCCCCATGGAAGCGTGCGTCAGTTGGGCGACGGGGTTCGGCATAGATGTCTGAACGGCCTCTGATGCAGTTTTCTTTGGTGATACAGATGTCGCACGCCCGGACCTTTCCGTTTGCTGTGGAACTGGCTGACGGAACCGGGCGCGCGACTCTCCTGCGTCACCTGCTAAATGCTTAGGATTCAGCCCTGATTCATTGCCCTGTCAGGGTCAATTGCCGGTGCCGGACGCAGGCTGGCGGATGCGACGAAGCGCCCGACAGGGACGATGAGGCGAATCCGGCCGGAAGCCGCGGCAATAATTGCCGAAATGGCCGCAATGTGTGCCTTTTTTGCGCATCATGAAACCATCACTTGCGTGCTGCGCCGCGACATGACACTATATATAGGATTTCCAGAGGGGAGAGCGCCGATCCGCACCCGTCTTACCCTGTTTGCCTGCGCGGGGGCTGTGTTGTTCGCCTGCGCGGAGCTGGCCATGTGGCAGCGCCGGGAGCCAATGGCGTGATCCGGCCGCCGCCTTCCCGCAGCATGGAAGGTCAGGGCGGCGCCTTTTCATCGCATCTTACCGCCGTTCTGGGGCCGACCAACACCGGCAAGACCCATCTGGCCGTGGAGCGCATGTGCGCGCACGCCGGCGGCATGATCGGTTTCCCGCTGCGGCTGCTGGCGCGCGAGGTCTATGACCGGGTCGTGAAGCTGAAGGGTGCGCCGCAGGTGGCACTGGTGACGGGGGAGGAGCGCATTGTGCCGCCCGGCGCGCGCTATTTCCTGTGCACGGCGGAATCCATGGTGACAGACCGGGCGCTGCCCTTCGTGGCCATAGATGAGGGCCAGATGGGTGCCGACCCGGAGCGCGGCCATGTGTTCACCAACGCCATGCTGCACCTGCGCGGCACGGCGGAGACGATGATCCTGGGATCCGAAACGCTGCGGCCGATGGTGCGGCGATTGCTGCCGGATGCGCAGATCATCGCCCGGCCGCGCTTTTCCCGGCTGGAATATGTGGAGCCGAAAAAACTCTCCCGCCTGCCGCCGCGCTCGGCCATCGTCGCCTTCACCGCCGAGCATGTCTATGCGCTGGCCGAAGCGCTGCGGCGGCACAAGGGCGGGGCGGCGGTGGTGATGGGGGGCCTGTCGCCGCGCACGCGCAACGCCCAGGTGGAATTATATCAGTCGGGTGAGGTGGATTATCTGGTGGCGACCGACGCCATCGGCATGGGGCTGAACATGGACATCGCCCATGTCGGCTTTGCCGCGCTTGCCAAATTCGATGGCCGCAGGCACCGGCGGCTGCGCACCGCGGAGCTGGCGCAGATTGCCGGGCGTTCCGGCCGGCACCAGCGCGACGGCAGCTTCAGCACGGTGCAGCTGGGCCATACGCCCGATGACAGCGGCGCGGGCGGCAATCCGCTGCTGACGGACGCGGAAGTGGCCGCCATCGAAGGCCATGATTTCCCGCCGCTGTCCGGCCTTTACTGGCGCAATGCGCGGCTGGATTTTGACAGTCTGCACCGGCTGCTGATGAGCCTGGAGGCGCGGCCTTCCTCGCCCGATCTGCTGCGGGGCGACGATTCCATCGATCTGGCGGTGCTGAAAATCCTGTCGGGCGAGCCATGGGTGATGGAGCGCGCGCAGGGGCGGCCGGCCTGCATGCGGCTGTGGGCGGCCTGTGGCCTGCCGGATTATCGCCGTACCGGGGCGCAGGCGCATGCGCGGCTGGTGGGGCGGATGTATCGCCATCTTTCCGAAGGCAATGGGCGGCTGCCGCCGGAGTGGATCCGTTCCGAACTGGCGGTGCTGGACAATGTGGCGGGCGACATCGACACGCTGTCGGACCGTATCGCGGCGGCGCGCACCTGGACCTATGTGGCGCACCGGCAGGACTGGCTGGAGGATGCAACCGGCTGGGCCGATCGCGCGCGGCAGGTGGAGGACAAGCTTTCAGACGCGCTGCACCAGCGGCTGACGCAGCGCTTTGTGGACCGGCGGACAGCCGTGCTGCTGAAGGATCTGAAGCTGCGCGATCCGGCGCTGCGCGTGGAAGTGGACCCGGATGGCGCGGTGGTGGTGGATGGCGCCAAGATCGGCACGCTGGATGGCTTTGCCTTTCGCGCCGATCCGTCGGCGCGCGCCGGCGAAAAGCGCATGTTGCTGGCGGCAGCCGAACGCACGCTGACGGCGGAATATCGCCGGCGGGCGCAGGCGCTGGCGGGCGACACCGATGATGGCTTTGCGCTGGATTTCGATGGCGGGATGCCGCCGCGCATCCTGTGGCGCGGAGCGCGTGTTGGCGCGCTGCGGCCCGGCCGGGATGCGCTGCATCCGCGCATCGAGCTGGACCGGGGGCTGGATGCGCTGGCGCCGGCCGACCGGCGCGCGGCGCAGGAACGGATCGAGACCTGGGTATCGCGGGAGAAGGGGCGGCATATCGCATCGCTCACCCGCATTGCGGCGGCCGCACCCGGCCTGTCGGCGGCGGCGCGCGGGCTGGTGGTGCAGCTGATCGAGACGCTGGGCAGCCTGCCGCGCGAAAGCGTGGCCAGCCTGATCGGCAGCCTGACGCCGGCGGATCGCAAGGCGCTGGCGCAGGTGGGCGTGCGGCTGGGCGTGTGGCATGTGTTCGCCGCCGACGCGCTGAAGCCGGAGGCAACGCGCTGGCGGCTGGCCCTGTGGGCCGTGGCAACTGGGGCGAGCCAATTGCCGCCGCCACCGCCGCCGGGCCGGACCTCGATTCGGCCGGAGGCGGCCACGCCGCCGGGCTTTCTGGCGGTGGCGGGCTATTGGGCGCTGGGGCATTTTGCCGTGCGGGTGGATATGGTGGAGCGGGTGGCGCGCGCCGTGCATGGCCAGCGGCTGGCGGAGAAAGCGGGCAATGGCGCGATTGCGCCCGATGCGGCGCTGGTTTCCAGCCTGGGCCTTTCGCGTGATGAATTTGCCGGGCTGATGCGGGCGATGGGCTTTCGCGGCGCGGCGCTGGAAGATGGCGCGATGGGCTTTGCCTTCCGCCACAACCGGCAGCGCGGGCGGCAGAAGGGTGCGGTGGTGCCGGCATCGGATGCGGCGCTGCCCTTTGCGAATCTGGGCTTGATGATGACCGGCCGGGGCGATCCCGCCGGCAAATAGAGGAGACTGCGCTTGGTTCATGCGGCGGGGATGCGGATCGACAAATGGCTGTGGTTTGCACGGCTGATGCCATCGCGGGGGGACGCGCAATATCTGTGTGAAAGCCGCCGATTGCGGCTGGATGGCCGGGTGATAGACCGATCCTGCGCGCAGGTGCGGCCCGGTGCGGTTCTTGCCTTTCCGCGCGGCGATGCCGTGGTGGCGGTGCGGGTGGAGGCACTGGCGGAACGGCGCGGGCCTTATGGCGAGGCGCAGCATCTCTATACCGCGCTGCTGGCGACGGGGACATTGGAGTTTGCCTGATAGCAGCCATGCCCATTGACGCTGCGCGCGCGAACGGGCTAGCGCTGGTGCCGACAATATCTTCCTAGGGGAAAAGAGCGATGACCTATGTCGTCACCGACGCCTGCATCAAATGCAAATATATGGACTGTGTCGAGGTTTGCCCTGTCGACTGCTTCTATGAGGGCGAGAATATGCTCGTCATCAATCCGAACGAATGCATCGACTGCGGCGTATGCGAACCGGAATGCCCGGCCGAAGCCATCGTGCCCGACACCGAGCCGAATCTGGACCAGTGGGTGGAACTGAACGCGAAATATAGCGCGGAATGGCCGAACATCACGGTGAAGGGCGAAACCCCGCCGGACGCCGACGACTGGAAAGGCGTGGACGGCAAGCTGGAAACCTATTTTTCGGAAAAACCCGGTTCGGGCAACTGAATGCTGGCGTGACGGGATATTTCGCATTCATCGCCAGTTGGGTATGCCAAATATAACTACGCCAAAACTTTGCCTATTTCGTTCAGCATCAACCTTCCCCTGCTTCGCACCAGCGGATGCATTCAGGGTGGCGTGATGAGCCGCAAGGCCGCATGGCAGAGCGCGCCGGCAAAGGCGGCGACCGCCCCGGCAATCCAGATCGCCAGGGCCAGGGCTGCGCCGCCCGGCCCCACCGCGCCCGCAACGGCCGATGGCACCCGGAAGATGCCGGCGCCGATTACGATGCCGATGGTCATAATAGCGACATCGGGCACCGAGCGGCGCTGGCGCACGCGCATGGCGCTGCTGTCGCTCAGTTGGCGGGCTTTACGCGGCTGGCGGTCCAGCCCCGGCCGGCCATGGAGTCGCCGTCCACTTCGCCTTCGATACTCTGGCCATTGGCGCGGGTGAAAGCGACATTGCTGCCCTTTAACCGGCCGTCGCGGATGGGGCCGGCCCTGGCGGGCGTCAGAAACTGATATTTCTGCGTGAAATCGGCCAGGAAACGCTCATCCCCCACCTCGAAAGCCCAGCGACCCGCGGCCTTTGCGGGGACGATCCAGAAATAGCCGGTGGCGTCGTCGGTGCTGATGGTGCGTTCCGGCTCCCAGTCGCCCATCAGAAAGCTGTTGGACAGGATGCGGGTGCCGGGCTTCATCTTCAGCAGGATCGGGCGCAGCCGCTCGTTGAGAGCGGGGAGGAGATAGAGGGTGACGACAGTGGCGTCACTGAAGTCGCTGGCGAAAATATCGCCGTTGGCAAAGCTGACCCTGTCGGCAACACCCGCGCGCCGGGCATTGCGGCGCGCCAGCGCCACCATGTCCGGATTATATTCGATGCCGTGCGCGCGGGCGCCGAAATCACGGCCGGCGGCAATGGCGATCCTGCCGTCGCCTGATCCCAGATCGACCACATAATCGCCGGGCTTCACATCGGCCACGGTCAGCATGGCGGTGACGAGGCTGTCGGGCGTGGGCACCCAGATCACATCCTTGCCGGCCTGGCCCACTTCGGGCTGAAAGCGTTCATCCCCGCCGGGCTGAGCGAGCAGCGCGGGGTTGATGGGGGCGGCGGTGTCGGCAATGGGGCCGACCATGACCGGGCCGGACGCCAGCGGATTTTCCACCAGCGGGCCGGCGAGCGGGTCTGCGGCCATGGGGGTGGACATGATCGGCTGCACCTGTGCGCAGAGCGGCGTGGCCAGCAGCAGGGCGAAGGACAGGCGGACAAGGTGCATCACTTGCTCCTCAGATACATCATGGCCCAATCTGCACCTTGCGGCTTGCAGCGCACAGCCCCGTTGCGACGAATGGAGGTGTCAGGCGCGCCAGCGGGCGAAAATCGCGGTGGGGAGCAGGCGGCCACCGGATTCTGCGCGGCCGGATTCTTCGCGAATTGCCATGTCGCCGCAATCGAGCGTGCCCGGCAGATGCGCCACAAAGGGCCGCAGCAGTTCAAAAAGCGCGACCGGGGAGAGGCGGATGGCATAGGTGGTGAGAATCAGGAAACGGCTGTTCGCATCCAGCAGCCGGGCGCAATCGGCGACCAGCTGCAACAGGTCGCGCGTCAGGTCCCACACTTCGCCTTCCGGGCCGCGCCCGAACTTTGGCGGGTCCAGCATGATGGCATCATAGCGCCGGCCGCGCCGCACCTCGCGGGCGACAAATTTGCGGGCGTCCTCGGTAATCCAGCGGATCGGCTTGTCGGTGAGGCCCGCGAGCGCGGCGTTGGCGCGGGCCTGTTCCACGGCTTTCCTGGAGGCATCGACATGCACCACCCGTGCGCCGGCCTGCGCGGCGACCAGCGAGGCGACGCCGGTGTAGCCGAACAGGTTCAGCATGTCCGCGCCGGCGGGCAGGCCGGCGAGCGCGGCCCAGTGCGGTGCCATGTCGGGAAAGAAGCCCAGATGGCGAAAGGGGGTGCATTGCGCGTACAGCGCAACGCCGGCCTGGCGGATGGGCCAGGCGGCGGGGACATTGGGGGCGAGGTTCCAGCGGCCGCCGCCTTCTTCATCGGAGCCGCCGACAAATTCGCCGTCGGCCTGCCAGTCCGGCTGGCGCGGCGCCCACATCGCCTGCGGCTCCGGGCGGATGAAGCGGAACGGTCCGCACCGTTCCAGTTTGCGGCCATGGCCGCTGTCGATCAGCGCGAAATCCTCGCCGGGTTCGGCAACCAGCAGTTGCGGCGCGGGGTCGCTCACCGGCCGATCCGGGTGGCGAGCCTGTCGGCCAGCCGGTCGCCGCGGGTGCCGACGATGGCGATGGCCGGACGGCTGGCCAGCATGGCGCGGCCGGCCGCGCGCACATCATCAACCGTCAGTGCATCCATTTCGGCGAGCGCCTCCCCGGCGGAATAGAGCCGGCCGAAGGTGAGCCAGCCGCGCGCCAGCCAGTCCGCCTGCCCGGCGCAGCCTTCCAGCCCCATCAGCAGCCCGGCCTTCACCTGCGCGCGGGCGCGGTCCAGCTCGGCGGCGCTCAGATCGGCGGCAGCAGCGTGCGCCACCTCCATCGCCAGCAGGGCGGCGGCCTCGCTGTCGGCCGGTTTCGCCGCGCAATAGAGGCTCATCACGCCGATTTCCTCATGCGCGCCGTGCGCGGCGGAGACGGAATAGGCGAGGCCCCGTTCCTCGCGCAGCTGCTGGAACAGGCGGGAGGACATGCCGCCGCCCAATGCCATCGCGAACATCAGCGCGGCATGATAGCCGGGATCGCGGCCACCGGGGCCGGCGAAGCCCAGCGTCAGATGGGTCTGCTCGATGCGTCGGGCCTCCCCCACCGGTCCGCCGCCCCAGTTCGCCGGGATTTCCGTCCGTGCGCCAGCGGCGGGCAGGCGGCCCAGCGCGGCTTCGGCATCGGCCAGCAGCCGCTCATGCTCCACCGCGCCCGTAGCCACCAGCACCAGCGCGCCGGCATGATAATGGCGGGCGCGCCAGCCGGCGAGATGCGCGACGGTGGCCGCGGAAACACTGTCCTCTGTGCCCAGGATGGGGCGGCCGAGCGGCTGATCGGGGAAAGCGCGGGCCTGGAGATGATCGAACACCACATCATCGGGCGTGTCGCGCGCCTCGCCGATCTCGCTGTGAACGACGGCCTTTTCACGCTCCAGATCCTCTGCATCAAAGCGCGGCGAGACGATGAGATCGGCCACCATGTCCAGCCCCAGCGGCAGGTCTGCCGCCAGCGTGCGGGCGTGGAACATCGTCATGTCGCGGCTGGTCCAGGCGTTCAATGCCCCGCCGACATCCTCGATGTCCTCGGCAATGGCGCGGGCGCTGCGGCGACCGGTGCCCTTGAACACCATATGTTCGAACAGATGCGCCAGGCCATTTTCATGGGGTGCCTCGTGCCGCGCCCCCACATCTGCCGCCAGCTCTACCGCCGCGGTGCGGATACCGGGCATGGCGAGCGTGATGACCGGCAGGCCGTTGGACAGCCGGCTGACCTGCGGCCCGTCGGCCGGCATATCCGCCATCAGGCCCTGGCCTCCACATAGGCGCGGATGGTGTCCAGGTCGGCGGGCAGCCGGTCATAACGTTCGGCGCGGTCGAACAGATGGCGCTGCGCGGGCGGCAGCGTCGGGCGGATGCCGGTGGCGCGCTCCACCGCTTCGGGAAATTTCGCCGGATGGGCGGTTGCCAGCGTGACGATCGGGCCATCGAGCCGCGCGGCGTTGGCGCGCGCGGCCGCAAGGCCGACGGCGGTGTGCGGGTCTATCAGCTCGCCGCAGGTGCGCCAGGCCCAGCTGAGCGCGCCCTGCATCGCCGTTTCATCCACCCGCTGCGCGATGAACCAGCGCGACGCCTCCGCGCGCATGGCCGGCGACAGATCCAGCCGGCCGCTGGCTTCGAAGCCCTGCATCATGGCGGCCACCGCCGCGCCATCGCGGCCGGAGAGGTCGAACAGCAGCCGTTCGAAATTGGAACTGACCTGAATGTCCATGGAGGGGGTGGCGGTGGGGGCGACCGAGCCGACGGAATAGTCGCCGGCGTTCAATGCGCGGGCGAGAATGTCGTTGACGTTGGTGGCGACCAGCAGCCGGCCGACGGGCAGACCCATGCGCGCGGCGACATAGCCGGCAAACACGTCGCCGAAATTGCCGGTGGGGACGGCGAAGCTGACCGGGCGTTCCGGTGCGCCAAGGCGGACGGCGGCATAGATATAATAGACGATCTGCGCGGCCAGCCGGGCCCAGTTGATCGAATTGACGGCGCTCAGGGTGCGGCGCTCGCGCAGGGCCGGGTCGTTCAGCAGCCGCTTCACGATGCGCTGGCAATCATCGAAACTGCCGGCGACCGCGACGTTCAGCACATTGGGCGCGGTGACCGTTGTCATCTGCCGGCGCTGCACCTCGCTCACCCGGCCTTCGGGGTGCAGCATCACGATGGAGATGCCGGGGCGGCCGGCGACCGCATGGATGGCGGCGGAACCGGTGTCGCCGCTGGTGGCGCCGATGATGGTGAGGCTGGCACCTTCGCCGAGAAATTCGCCGAACAGGCCGCCAAGCAGGCGCAGCGCCACATCCTTGAAGGCAAGCGTGGGGCCATGAAACAGCTCCAGCAGCCAGTGGCGTTCATCCAGCTGTTTCAATGGCGTGACGGCGGCATGGCCGAAATCGCCATAGGCCTCGTCGATCAGCCGTGCGAGCGCAGCGGTGTCAAGGCTGCCTTCGACAAAGGGCGTCAGCACGCGAATGGCGGTGTCGCGGTAGCTGCTGGTGCGCAGGCCCGCGAGATCGGCCGCCGTCAGGCCGGGCCAGTGGGCCGGCACATAAAGCCCGCCGTCGCTGGCAAGGCCGGCGAGAGTCGCGCCGCGAAAGTCGAGTGTGGGGGCCGCGCCCCTGGTGCTGATAAGGTCCATTGCGCGACTGCGCCTAGACGCTGGCCTCCGGTTGGGCAAGCCGCCAGCGGCGCACATAGAGCGCGTAGATCGCCAGCAGGATGGCCGCGAAGCTGAACCATTGGATAGCGTAGCTGACGTGGTTGTTGGCGATGGTGTCGGGCGACGGAGGCGCGGCGGGCCTTAGCGGGGCCGGGGCGGTGCCGGATACCAGCGTCCAGCGGGCGGGGCCGCCGGGGGTGGATTCGACGAGGACGCCCTCCACGGGCTGTTCACCCGGTGGCGGGAAGGGGGCGGGAATCCGGCGCCAGCTGTCTGGCCGCTCGCCCCAGCCGCTGACCAGCCGGACGGGTTCGCCGGCACCGGTGCAGTCCAGCGTGACGACATAGCCGTTCTGGCCGGCCTGATTGCGGCCGGCGCGGGCACCGGGCGTTTGCGGCGGGCAATCAAGGCTGATGCGGACGCGGCGGAATTGCAGGCCATCGGGCAGCACGCCGGGGCTGATGACGACCATGGGGGCCACGGCGTTTTCCGCCAGCTCTGTGAGCAGCGCCGCCTTCCACTCGGCGCGGCGGAGCTGCCAGACGCCAAAGCCGATGAGGATGGGCACCGCCAGCAGCAGCATCAGGCTGGGCACAACGGGAAAGCCCCGACGCTTGCGCGCCGGGGCCTTTGCATCCGGATCGGTGCGATTAGTGTCCGGCACCAACGGCGGCGCCGAAGTTGGAGCCCCAGATGTAGATGGTGAGGAACAGGAACAGCCACACCACATCGNNCATCGACAAAGTGCCAATACCAGGCGGCGGCCTCGAAGCCGAAATGCTGCTTCGGCGTGAAATCGCCGGCATAGGCGCGCCACAGGCAGACGGCGAGAAAGATGGTGCCGATGACGACATGGAAGCCGTGGAAACCGGTCGCCATGAAGAAGGTGGCACCATAGATATTGCCGGCAAAGCCGAAGGTTGCGTGGGTATATTCGTAGATTTGCAGCGTCGTGAACAGCAGGCCCAGGATCACCGTGAGCCACAGGCCCTGCTTCAGGGCCGGGCGGTCATCATGGATGAGCGCATGGTGCGCCCAGGTGACGGTGGTGCCGGAGAGCAGCAGGATCAGCGTGTTGAGCAGCGGATAGACGAAGGGATCGAGCACTTCGATGCCGTGCGGCGGCCAGACGCCGCCCACGGCTTCACCCGTGGAGGGGAACAGCGCAGCGGCAAAGAAGGCCCAGAACCAGGCGACGAAAAACATCACTTCGGACGCGATGAACAGGATCATGCCATAGCGGTGGTGCAGCTGCACGACCGGCGTATGATCGCCGCTGTTGGCTTCGCGGCGGACATCGGACCACCAGACAAACATGGTGTAGAGCACCCCGATGACGCCGGCGATGAACAGTGGCAAGCCGAAGCTGGCGTCATGCCACCAGAAGGCCGCGCCACCCAGCATCGTCACGGCCGAAATCGCGCCCACAATCGGGTGCGAGCTGGGCGGGAGAATGTGAAAATCGTGCGTTTTCCCTGAAGCCATCATTCTTGTCCTGCCTGTCGTTCCTGATGCCCTATCGGGGCATTTCCCTTGTTGCAACCACCCGCGACATCCTGCCCGCGCCGTCAGCCGGCGCGGTGCGGCACGCTGGCGCTGCCGGTGGCGTAAATGCCCGCCGCCTTCTTTGGGGTGGCGACCGGATAGAAGGTGTAGCTGAGCGTGATCTCGTCAATCTTCTTCGCGTCCGGATCATCCAGAATCGCCGGATCGACATAATAGACGACCGGCATATCCACCGTCTGGCCCGGCTCCAGCGTCTGTTCGTTGAAGCAGAAGCACTGGATTTTCACGAAATATTTGCCCGCGGCGGCCGGCGTCACGTTGAAGGTGGCGGAACCGGTGACCGATGTGCCGCTGCTGTTGGTGGCGCGGAAGAAGGCCAGCTTCTGTTCGCCAATGCCCACTTCCATGCGGTTTTCGACCGGCGCGAAGCTCCAGGGCAGGCCGTTCACATTGCCGTCGAACCGTACCTTGATGCTGTGGCCGGCAGCGGCCCGCATCCGGGCGGCATCCGGCGCGGCGCTGGCCACCTGCGTGGTGCCGCCATAGCCGGTGACCTGACAGAAGATGCGATAGAGCGGCACGGCGGCATAAGCGAGGCCGGCCATGGCCATGGCAATCAGCGCACCGATGAGCGCGGTGCGGACGATGCCGCGCTGCTGAACGGTCGCGTTCACAGCACCATCCGGGTGACGGTGATGCCATAGAAGAGCAGCGCGAAGCCGCCGAGCACAAGGCCGATCACAAGGTTGCGGCGGCGGCGGCGGACGACGAAGGCGCGCTCTTCTTCCGGGGTCCAGCTCATGCCGTCACCAGATTATCTGCCACCAGGGCTGCAAACAGCGCGAAGAGATAGAGAATGGAATATTTGAACAGCGCCTTTTCCGCTGCCATATCCGCGGCTTCCTGCGTGCGGCTGGTGGCGACACGCGCGGCCAGCAGCAGGAACAGCGCATTCAGTGCCAGCGCGGCGACCCCATAGATCAGCCCGGCAAGGCCCAGCGCCCAGGGCGCGGTGGCGACCGCGGCCAGCACGACCGTGTAGAGCATGATCTGCCGCCGGGTTTCCGCCACGCCATGGGTAACGGGCAGCATCGGGATGCCGGCCTTGGCATAATCCGTCTTCACGAACAGTGCGAGCGCCCAGAAATGCGGCGGGGTCCAGGCGAAGATGATGGCGAACAGTAGCAGCGGCAGCGCGGTGACATCGCCGGTGACGGCGGCCCAGCCGATCACGGGCGGGAAAGCGCCGGCCGCGCCGCCAATCACGATATTCTGCGGCGTGCGCGGCTTCAGCCACATGGTGTAGACGACCGCATAGAAGAAGATGGAGAGCGCCAGCCAGGCCGCGGCCACCCAGTTGCTGGCAAAGCCCATAGTGACGATCGCGGCGACCGACAGGATGGTCGCGAATGCCAGGGCATCGTCCGGGTTCAGCCGGCCCGCTGGCAGCGGCCGGCCGGCGGTGCGCTTCATCACCGCGTCGATGTCCGCCTCATACCACATGTTGAAGGCGGCGGCGGCACCCGCCCCCACCGCGATGCACAGGATGGCGACGAAGCCCGGAAACAGTCCGATGGTGCCGGGCGCGACCGCCAGCCCGCAGGCGCCGGTGAACACCACCAGCGTCATCACCCGCGGCTTCATCAGCGCGACATAATCGCGCCAGTCCGCCTGCGACAACAGGCCGGAGGCCTGCGTTGCCGGTGAGAGCAGCGAAGGCAGAAGGGCACCATCCGGCGCCCTTCCCCTGTCAACGCTGGGCGAACCGTCCATCGATCAGTGCGCCAGCGACTGTTTCGTCAGGTCCGGGATCGTTTCGAACTGGTGGAAGGGCGGCGGGGAGGACAGGGTCCACTCCAGCGTTTTCGCACCTTCGCCCCAGGGATTGGCCGCGGCCTTTTTGCCCGCCAACAGCGACCAGAAGATGTTGATGAAGAAGATCACCATCCCAACCAGCATGATGGCATAGCCCCAGGACGCGATCTGGTTCCAATAGGAGAAGGCTTGCGGATAGTCCGGGATACGGCGCGGCATGCCGTCCTGCCCCAGGAAGTGCATCGGGAAGAACAGCACGTTCACGCCGATGAAGAAGATCCAGAAGTGCAGCTTGCCGAGGAACTCATTATATTCGCGGCCCCACATTTTGGAGAACCAATAGTAGAAGCCGGCGAACAGGCCGAACACGGCACCCAGCGACAGCACATAATGGAAGTGCGCGACCACATAATAGGTGTCGTGCATATAGGTATCGACGCCGGCGTTCGACAGAACGATCCCGGTGACGCCGCCCACGGTGAACATGAAGATGAAGCCNNGAAATCACCGACAGCCAGAAATGCAGCTTGCCCAGCCTCTCGTCGTACATGTGTCCGGTCCACTTGGGCAGCCAGTAGTAGACGCCGGCGATGATCGCGAACAGCGCGCCCGACACCAGCACGTAGTGGAAGTGCGCCACCACGTAGTAGGTGTCGTGCAGCTGGATGTCGACCGGCGCGATCGCCAGCACCAGGCCGGAGAAGCCGCCGATGGTGAACAGGCAGACGAAGGCGATGGCAAACAGCATCGGCGTCTCGAAAGTCATCGAGCCCTTCCACATCGTGGCCACCCAGTTGAACACCTTCACCCCGGTGGGGATGGCGATCAGCATGGTGGAGAACATGAAGAACAGCTGCGCTGCCACCGGCATGCCGACGGTGAACATGTGGTGCGCCCACACGATGAAGCCGACAAAGCCGATGGCGACCATGGCATAGGCCATGCCCAGATAGCCGAACACCGGCTTGCGCGCGAAGGTGGAGATGACCTGGCTGACAATCCCAAACGCCGGGAGGATCATGATATAGACTTCGGGGTGGCCGAAGAACCNNCGAAGTTGCGGTCGGTCAGCAGCATGGTCACCGCACCCGCCAGAACCGGCATGGTGGCGATCAGCAGATAGGCGGTGATCAGCCAGGTCCACACGAACAGCGGCATCTTCATCAGCGTGAGGCCGGGGGCGCGCATGTTGAGGATGGTGGTGGCGATGTTGATCGAGCCCATGATGGACGACAGGCCCATGATGTGCACCGCCAGGATCGTCAGGTCATAGGAGATGCCGCCCTGGATGAACAGCGGCGGATACATCGTCCAGCCACCGGCCACAGCGCCGCCGGGCAGCAGGAAGGACACCATCAGCATGAGGCCCGCAACCGGCAGCACCCAGAATGCCCAGTTGTTCATCCGCGGGAACGCCATATCGGGCGCGCCCAGCATCAGCGGCACCTGCCAGTTCGCAAAGCCCGAGAAGGCCGGCATGATCACGCCGAACACCATGATCAGCCCGTGCAGGGTGGTGAGCTGGTTGAAGAAGTCCGGGTTGGTGAGTTGCATGCCGGGCTGGAACAGTTCGGCACGGATCAGCAGTGCCATCGAGCCGGCCGCGAACAGCATGATCATTGCGAACCACAGGTACAGCGTGCCGATATCCTTGTGGTTGGTGGTGGTCAGCCAGCGCATGATCCCGGTGGGATGGCCGTGGCTGTGGTCGTCGTGGGCGTGTGCAGCATCAGACATCGTGTGCTCTCCTCTTTATATGTTTACTGCGCTGCGGGTGCGGCGGCTTCTGCAGCATCACCACCCCGTGCGGCGGCGATCTCGGCCGGCTGTGCCAGATCGCCCATCTTGTTGTTCCATGCGTTGCGCTGGTAGGTCACCACCGCTGCAATATCGGCATCGGACAGCATTCCGGCAAACGCCGACATGGCAGTCCCCGGCACGCCGTTCAGCACCAGCGCGATGTGGTCGCCGATCGGCCCATTGGCCGCCTTGGATCCGCTGATCGCCGGGAACACACCGGCCAGACCCATGCCGTCGGCCTGGTGGCACGCCGCACAGTTAGCCTGATAGACCTGCTCGCCTCGCGCCATCAGATCGGCCATTTCGAAGATCTTGGTGTTGTCGGCCGAAGCCACTGCGGCCGTGCCCTTCTTCTTCGCAACCCAGGCCGCGTAGTCCTCTTCCGAGACCACCTCGACCACGATCGGCATGAAGCCATGATCCTTGCCGCACAACTCGACGCACTGGCCGCGATAGGTGCCGATCTTGTCGGCCTTGAACCAGTTGTCGCGGATGAAGCCGGGGATCGCATCCTGCTTGGCGCCGAGCGCAGGCACCCACCACGCATGGATCACATCGTTCGCAGTGATCAGCAGGCGCACGCGCTTGCCGACCGGAACCACCATCGGCTCGTCGACTTCCAGCAGGTAGTGCTCGCCCTTGGGCTGCGTGTTCTGGATTTGCTCGCGCGGCGTTGAAAGGTTGCTATAGAAGCTGACCCCTTCATTGAGGTAGTCGTAGCCCCACTTCCATTGATAGCCGGTGACCTTGATGGTCAGGTCGGGGTTGGAGGTGTCCTTCATGTCGACCACCACCTTGGCGGCGGGATAGGCCATGCCCACCAGAATGATGAATGGAATCACCGTCCAGATGATTTCGACCGTGGTGTTTTCATGGAAATGTGCGGCCTGGTGGCCAACCGACTTCCGGTGCTTGATCAGCGAATAGAACATCGCGCCGAACACCACGATAAAGATACCCAGGCACACCAGCATGATCAGGTTGTGCAGGTCGAACACATCCTGCGCCACCTTGCTTGCCGGTTCCGGAAGGTTGTATGCGTAATCCGCCAGAACCGCCTGGCTTGTCGCCAGCGCCGCCCCCATCATGCCTGCCCGTTGCCACATTTTTTTCATCGTGTCCCCCGTCCTCTCGTGCCGTTATTGGTGTCGTTGCGTCTCTGGCGGCTAAGCCCGATGCGCCCCGTTATCCCTGCAACCTGCTGCGCAGCGTGGCCGCCAATTGCAGCCGCGCCTCGTCACTCAAATACTGCCCGACTTCGGTTGCGCGTCCATGCGAACACACACTCAGCCGGCAATTCCTGCCTGGCGTCTTGCAGCCGCACGCCACGCGTACCCATTGGCGGTTCATCTCACGGCGTCCGCCGCGTGTTCCGGCATGCCACTCCAGCACCACCAGGTCGCCATCGATCACCAGAGACTCGTAATCGTCTTCCCGCTCGCGCAAGGCCTGGAATGCCCATGCCAGCAACCCGATCTCCAACCCGGCGAAAGGCAGGATCAGCCAGTAGCCCAGAACCGCAAAACCGCTCGCTGCCGCAAAACACAGCGCCGCAAGGCTCCAGAAAACGAGCCGTTCCTGTGGACGTGTCAGCGAATGATTGGGGCGGGATGTGAAGACAAACGCGCCTGCCGACTCGCCCACACAGACTTCCGTATTCACATGACCCATACCGGGAATGGAAGAAATCGAGTGCGGCAATATGTCGCGGACGATACCACGGCGCCACCCGGACAAACAAGACGAGCGAGTCCTTTAACTTATTGATTTATCAATAAAATATCGTTATTACCGATTATTCTAAGATGCTTATAAGCCAGGCAGGACAAGCCATTCCGGCGGGTCGCTCATTGAGACCGGATTCGGCTGGTAAGAATGTATCCCCAGGCAAGGGGCTGGCAGACGCGCTTTCAGCGCGGCGACATTCTCAGTCTGGCACCCCATTGCCGGCTCGATGGCGTTGCCCACCCAACCGGCCCACGGCAGCTTCCGATTCGCAATCGATTCCGCCGTCAGCAGCGCGTGATTGAGGCAGCCCAGACGCAGGCCCACCACCAGCACNNCCTTCGACCACCACCACGTCGGCCGCGGCAGCCAGCCGGGCATACGCCGCGGCGATGGCAGCCAGTTCGATCCGCACGCCGGCCTGCTGCGCGGCGATGTGCGGCGCAATCGGCTCGGCAAA